>NZ_JAUBVF010000006.1:0-175024 GCF_036705685.1 Microcoleus sp. AT3-A2 | reverse complement strand
ATTATACTGATGATCCGTAAAAAAGTCATGCTGGAGTTGACGAGTATTTATACTCATCGCAAAAGTGACATGCTCCCCTTAAGGTGCTTATTGTACGCCTAAAGTTAGATTTGTGGCGCAACTCCCGCCAATAGTTAAAAACTTATACTGGAAAAGGCATTAACCGCCCGTAGGCTGAATCTAGGAGCCATTTTGTCCTGGTTCAAGTCATTGTGTTTGATAAAATCAGAAGTTATCCTTGCTTTAGCTGAATAATTAAGTAGGTAGAGGGATATATAATGACAAGCAGCAAAATTATTTTGAGTTACTTAGGCCCGCGAGAAATTGAGGTCAATAGAGCCGCTGTCTTACTTGGCACTTTTGACAAAAATCTAGTGGCAGCGATTTCAGCAACAGAAGGCTCAAATGCCCTGAATGTCGGGCTAAATCTCTCTAGAGGCATTTGGAACATCAGTTTAGAAAAAGGATTCGATAGCGCAGGAACTCGCACAGTGCAGGTGAGGGCAAGTGATAAGACCGGCAAAGTTCTCGGCCAACAAACAATTAATATCAAAGTTAATCCTGCTTCTGGGTCACCCGCTCAATTATTCACGTTAATTACTCTCACAGATACCAAATTCAAAGCCGGAACACTGCCCGCCAGCAATCTCAACGAGCTGCAAAAAGCGGACATACCAGCAGGGAAAATTTATCAAATTAGAGACTACCAGTTAGAAGACGGTCACCTGAATGTTCAACTAAATAATCCAATTCCTCCGGTGGGAACCTCTGGTTTTTTCTACGAAAAACACGTACTTATAACCAAAGGCGCAAAAATTCTCATATTCGATCGCGCCGAGTTGCCGACCCCGCCGCCTGGAATGCAGTTACTGTGGGTGATCAAAAAGACCTGGTTAAAGTTCACCCCCACAGATTCTGGAACTTTAGGACCCACTCAAAAATTACAATTTAACCCAGGAGAAACTTTCAATATTCTCGGCTACGCTTGCGTGGAAAACCATTTCCGAGTCGCTTTTGCTCAGGCAGTTCCTAACTTAGGAACTTCGGGATTTCTGTACTGGCAGCACGTCCAAATTTTGCGAGACGGCAGGGGAATTGAGTATGATAGAAATGCTGTTACGATGACAATCATCAAAACGACTGTGTTTAAAAAGCGGCCGATAAATGCCGCTAGCCTGCCACCCCAAGAAAAAATTACCTTGCCGGCGGGAATGATTTACGGAATTGCCGGATTCTCGATCGAACAAAGCCACATAAAAGTCTCGCTGACCGAGAATTTGCCGCAATTTGGCAATACGGGTTTCATTTATCCCGATTTTGTGCAATTCAGCCGCGGTGGCAAATCTTTTAATCCCGCTGTGAATTTAACTTATCAAGGGCCGTCAGAAGTTTTAGTAAATCAGCCGATCGTCCTTCGGGGTACTTTTGACCGAGAAAAAGCAGCAAAAATTGACGTGATAGCTGAGGATAAATTTCCCCTAAGCGTCACGCTAAACCAAGAGGCCAGCACTTGGCAAGTTAATTTGTCTAAAGGATTTAGCGTAGCTGGAGCTCGGTGGCTCAGGTTGCGGGCAACTGACAGCAAAGGCAACGTTACTGGCAGCCAAATAATTTACATTACCGTAACTTCCGATCCGCTAACTGTCGGACGAGGTTTGACCTTAAAGATAGTTTCTGACACTTTGTTTAAGGTAGGCCCCCTTGATTCTTCCCGGCTCAACAATCAGCAAAAAGTTTTTGTCAAAGCAGGCCAGACTTTGGCGGTGAGCAAATACGGATTTATGGACGGGCATCTCAAGGTGGTTCTGGATTCAGCAATTTGGCCGATCGGCACTTTTGGCTATTTTTATGAACCCGACGTTCAGTTGGCAAAAGGTACTCAAATCCTAAAATTTAACCTGGCTGACGTACCGAATAGTAACGTCAGCGCTCAACTGTTGGTAACTCAAACAACTCAGATTAAATCTAAACCCGAAGATTCATCGAAACTGCCTGCCGATCAAATTGCTCAAATAACTTTAGGCAGCACCTATGCCATTACTGGTTATGCCTGCATTTTGGGGCATTTCCGAGTAACTCTCGCCGAATCTATTCCCGGTTTCGGCAATATCGGATTTATTTATTGGCAGGACGTTAAAATTAAAAAAGACGGCAAAGAAGTTCCCTTTGACCCCGATGCTTTGACGATGACAATCCTGCAAGCAACTGTCTTTAAAAAACAGCCGGTAGATTCTGCTAGCCTGAGCAGTACCGAGAAAACTACGCTGCCTTTAGGTCGAGTTTATGGCGTGAACAGCTACGGTGCAGAAGGATCTCACCTGAAAGTTTCCCTGACTGAAGAACTGCCGAATTTGGGCAATACAGGTTATGTTTTTCCTAGTTTTGTTCAGTTCAAGCGGGGAGATAAAATTTTCGATCCGGTTCCGAACAATGTGGAATTGAACGTGCCGTATTTTTCCCAGCGGGACAATCCGCGTTTTGACTGGTCTACTTGCAACGTAACTTCGATCGCGATGGTACTTTATTACTACGGCATTCGTTCTGAGGGGGGCGGACAGTTGGAGGATGAGTTGTTGCAGTGGTGTTTCGATTATGCCGGCCAGGGTTCTCAAACCGATCACAGCGTGCTTTCGGCGCTGATTCAGGCTTACGGGTTTAAGACGAGTTTTAGTACGACTCGCACGTGGGCCCAGGTGCGATCGGAATTGCTGAATCGGCGGCCAGTAGTTTTAGCAGGAGATTTTACTGCGGCCGGTCACATTCTTACTGTAATTGGCTACAATTCTCAAGGTTATATAGTGCAAGATCCTTGGGGAAATGCACTCACTGGTTACAGCGATACTGAAGGGAGAAAGTTGATGTATCCCTACAGTTACGTCAATCAAGTTGCTGGGCCAGATGGGAATGTTTGGGCGCATTTTATCTCTCGATAGTCTACTCTACTGTTTGCAATTTGTGAGGCACTACGGCTATTCGTAAGGTGTGCATAACAGCTATTCGTAAGGTATTTAATGCACACCCTACCTAACTTAGGAAATCTTGCGCTGAATTTTGCGTTTCGCTGCGCCAATACCTAAAAAGCTCAATCCTACTAAAGTACCGAAGATAGTAGCAGGTTCTGGCACTGGTTCAGCAGAACCTTGTTCAAAAGAGCCTTTAATGGCGATCGCATCGTTAGCGCACTCGGCAAAAAAGTTAGCAATATAGTTCCCCGAAGGCATTGAGGATTTATTAAAACTGAATCCAATTGTTTGAGAACCCACGGCATTAAACTGAGCGAAATTAAGACCGAGGACACTCAAAGTTGCTGGCGTTAAAAAATTGATCTCTCCTACTTTTGTACCCGTAACTATGGAGTTGAGAATAGTCGAGTTTCCTGTTTGTTGAAAATATGGGTCTGTGGCCGCTAAATCGCCCATTGATGGGGTTCCGCCTTGAGATGCCACTACCGTATTGAATTGGTTTAAATTGCTAAAGCCAGAGTTAGTTTGGGTGACGTTTTTAGCAGTAACGTTACTGTAAACGCCTGTTGTCGCCACGCCGGAGTCATTTCCTTCGGCAAAGCGGATACCAAACAAGCTGCTGTTTGCGTTAGCTATATTGAAATTTTGACCGGAAAAATTGAAGAATAAATCGCCGTAGTTGATGTTGCCTCTTTGAGCTAGTGGGTCGGCATATCCTGCTAAACTTAGATTAGAATTGATGGCGATAAAAGCTGTATCTGATGTTTCTTTGATGGCGATGCCGTAAAATTCAAATTCCCCGCCACCAATTTGGGGCCCTGTCACGCCGTCGTTGAAGGAATCGATCGCATAATTCCAGCCGTTAGATAGCGTTGCTGCTGTAGCTTTTTGTTGCTGTAGTGCGAAAATGGCACAGAAAATAGCCACTGAGTAAGTCCAGTGGATGCTGTTTTTAGCAATGGATTTCATAAAATGCTCCCTGGGAATCATTGTTAAATTGTCCAGTCTGCTCGCTCGACTGTTTTTAATTTTTATTTAGTAAATCATACATTCGGGCCGAATTCCTTAAAGTTTTGCTACATATTTGGTCAGGCTAAATCCTATCAACTAGATTGGTTAAAACAACGAACTCATGCGAGTAGCTAAATACAGCAATCCTCACATCAGTTGTAAAAATATGTAGGGGTAGTGCTAAAAGTGCCTACCTCAGCCTGCATCGGGGCAACCGGGCGTGGGGAGAGCCCCCTACAAGAATTACACAAATCATTTAGGATTGCTATATAGGACTGACGCAGGCACAGTATTATAGTGGGGCTGCATAAGTGCTGTAGGTGCAAATAAACCGACTACCGGGTTTGGGCGGTTGAGAACAGCAATAAACTGCCGGCTAGTCCACATATAGGCGGTATCCGCCTCTACAATATCTTATAGTTTTTTCATGCCGATCGACTTAATTGATTTTTTATCAATTACTAATTAATTTTGACAATTGGGGGCGTGATGTTGTTGTAGATGCCGAGCCCGGATTCTATTAATAATTCGATTGTTTGATTAATAATTTTCATAAATAGTCTTTCATCCCCAGCGCTGTTCAATAATTATAATTACGTTGGTTGGGATGACTTCATTCCTCCAACTCCTCAAATGCCGATCGCGCACAACAATTTTACTAATTTTACCATCAGCGTTCAACCCAACAGGCTCTCATGAATCAGCACTTTTTCTGTAAGTGCCGCACAAAGCGAGAATTGGAGAATCAAAAAAAATCATACGGCAAGAACGATCGCACGTTTTTAGAACACCGAAGAAACTTCCGGTTCTACATCCGCTGCAGGCATCGTGGGTCCCTTCTAACTCGGCCGATGGTTTCTGCACTCTTATGCGCTGCATAAATCAATCAAATTTTTAAATGCTGTTAATATATCGCCGACAGTTCGTTGACTATCTTGACTCTTCCCTTGATCACAGAACGCAGCAGGCGGTTGATCGAATGTCTGTATTCATCGTCGAGAGAGTCGTCCAAAACAGCGGCCATCAAGCCGTAGCGATCGGCTAAAGTCAAACAACCTGTATCCGTAACAGAGGCAAGCATTTCGGAAATAGCGCCGGGGATAAGTTGAACTAAAAGCATGAGACGTTCACTGAATTCGATACTTATATCATCTCTCGTTCTCCAAAAATTAATAGTGACGCTGGCATAGCACATAATGTGATGTTTTGAGGCAAACTGTGTGACAGCGACCGCTCTAATTTTGTGACTATCTCGTTTTAAGTCTGCGATCGCACTCACAACCTTAATCTTAGATATTCCAATTTCCCCCTCTTCCGTCCTAAATCTAAAGATTTAGAGAGATTTTTCGGTTTTAGGGGTGTCTTTACCCATTACCGATGTATAAAACGCATGAGCTCTATGCGAAATATTCATAAAACTCAATCTTTTGTAAAAATAGCTACGAATATTTACAATCGTGGGCTTTACATTAGCTCATAACAAAGGTGCATCGAAACAGAGCGATCTACCGAATCATCGGTAGCAACTATAACCATAAATAGTTTGGCGACGTTCGAGCCAGCGCCCAGTCAAACTCAAGTTTACAGAAGACCAACCATGCTTAAAAGAAATTCCATCTAGTAACTAAATATACAGTTTTAAATCCATACAGTCACTAAGGTTAGCAGGAAACACACACTTTATGCTCCAAGTCAATACCTCCCCACAAGCCAGCAGCGAGGGTAAACCGATGACCCAAACAATAGAACCCAAAGCCCAAGCGAGCCTGAATAAGTTTGAAAAACTCAAAGCCGAAAAAGATGGCTTAGCATTAACAGCCGAACTCGACCACTTCGCCGCGATCGGCTGGGAAGCAATGGACGAAACCGATCGCGAGCACCGCCTCAAATGGCTCGGCATCTTCTTTCGGCCAGTCACTCCTGGCAAATTCATGATGCGGCTGCGCTTGCCCAACGGCATCATTACTAGCAATCAAACCAGAACGCTAGCAGAAATCGTCCAACGCTACGGCGAGGACGGCAGCGCCGACATCACCACCAGACAAAACCTGCAATTGCGCGGAATTCGCATCGAAGACGTACCCGACATCTTCCGCCGCCTCAAAGAAGCGGGCATGACCAGCATCCAGTCTGGCATGGACAACGTGCGTAACATCACGGGTTCCCCAGTCGCTGGCATGGACGCCGACGAACTGATTGATACGCGGGAACTGGCGAACGAAGTCCAAGACATGATTACGAATAGCGGCGAAGGCAACCCCGCGTTTTCCAATTTGCCGAGAAAGTTTAATATTGCGATCGCAGGCTGCCGCGACAACTCAGTCCACGCAGAAATCAACGACATCGCCTTCGTACCCGCTTACAAAGACGGCAACATCGGCTTTAACGTTTTAGTCGGCGGTTTCTTCTCCGCCAAACGCTGCGAAGCTGCAATTCCTCTCAACGCATGGGCAAGTCCCAGCGACGTTGTAGATTTGTGCAAAGCAATTTTAACTGTGTTTCGCGATCAAGGCCCGAGAGCAAACCGCCAAAAATCGCGGCTGATGTGGCTGATTGACGAACTCGGAATCGAACAATTCCGAGCCGCAGTCGAACAAGAATTAGGGCGCACTTTGCCCGCCGCCGCGCCCAAAGATGAAATCACCTCGGACAAACGCGACCACATCGGCATCTACCCCCAAAAACAATCAGGGCTCAACTATGTAGGGCTGCACGTTCCAGTCGGACGGCTGCAGGCATCGGATTTGTTCGATTTGGCGAGAATTGCCGAGGTTTACGGCAGCGGCGAACTCAGGCTCACCGTCGAAGAAAACGTCATTATTCCCAACGTTCCCGACTCGCGGATTGAATCGCTGGTCAATGAACCGCTGTTGCAGCGTTTTTCGATCAACCCCGCACCTCTAACGCGAGCATTGGTTTCCTGTACCGGCGCTAAGTTTTGCAACTTCGCCCTCATCGAAACCAAAAGCCGATCCGTGGCAATGATTGAGGAACTCGAAGTCGAACTGTCAGTTCCCAAACCGGTCAGAATTCACTGGACGGGTTGCCCCAATTCCTGCGGTCAACCCCAAGTAGCAGACATCGGTTTGATGGGAACAAAAGTTCGCAAGAACGGCAAAACCCTCGAAGGTGTAGACATTTACATGGGAGGCACAGTCGGCAAAGACGCTCATTTGGGTACTTGCGTCCAAAAAAGCATCCCTTGCGAAGACCTCAAACCAGTGCTGCGCCAACTGTTAGTCGATAACTTCGGGGCCGTTCCCAATCCATCTCAAGAAAATGTAGTTTCGCTGAACCGGCAACTACAACTGACGGTTGATAGGGACGAAACGGCAGTCCCGGCAGCCAAACCTCAGACATCTACTGTCATTTTCGCTCGATCGGGCAAAGAAGTTGCTTGCAGCGAAGATGAGTTCATTCTCGATGTTGCCGAACGGGCCGGAATCGAACTTGACAGCAATTGCCGGTCGGGAAGCTGTGGCACTTGCCAGCAAAAACTCCTAGAAGGCCAAACAGTCTACGACAGCCAACCCGACGCGGCCCGAGACTTAGAACCAGGGTTCATTTTAACTTGCAGCGCACGGGCGATCGGCAGAGTGTCGATCGACGCCTAATCTCATCATGTGAGATGCGATGCCAAGGTCGCGAATCAATCTCACATCTCACATTTCCAAGATCTCAAAGTACAACAACAATTCAAGACAAATGAGCAACCTTTCTAGAAGAAAATTCATCATCACCGCTGGAGCAACAGCAGCCGGCACCCTCCTAGCCCACGGTTGCAGTTCCGGTCCCACCACCTCTAACGCAACTCCCGGCGGCGCTTCGCCCACCGCCGCCCCAGCAGTCAACATCAACCCCGCCGACGCCCCAGAAGTTACCGCAGCCAAACTCGGATTCATCGCCCTCACCGACGCAGCACCCTTAATCATCGCCCAAGAAAAAGGGTTATTTGCCAAGTACGGCATGAAAGACGTACAAGTTACCAAACAAGCATCTTGGCCAGTTACTCGCGACAACTTAGAACTCGGTTCCGACAAAGGCGGCATTGACGGCGCCCACATTTTATCCCCGATGCCTTACCAAATGACATTAGGCACTGTTACCAAAGGCAATCAGCCAGTGCCGATGTACATTCTCGCCCGGTTAAATACTAACGGTCAGGCAATTTCGCTCAGCAAAAAATACCAAGATTTAAAAGTAGGTACAGACAGCGCACCCCTGAAAGCAGCTTTTGGCAACCAAAACCTTCCTGTTGCTATGACTTTTCCCGGCGGCACCCACGACTTGTGGCTGCGCTACTGGCTAGCAGCCGGCGGTATTAATCCAGATACAGATGTTTCCGTGATTCCCATACCCCCGCCCCAAATGGTAGCGAACATGAAATCTGGCAGCATGGAAGCCTTTTGCGTAGGCGAACCTTGGAATGCTCAGCTAGTTACTCAAAAGGTAGGATACACCGCCTTAATAACTGGAGAAATGTGGAAAGATCATCCTGAAAAAGCTTTAGGTTTAAGAAAAGATTGGGTTGACAAAAACCCCAAAGCTGCCAAAGCACTTACAATGGCCGTACTGGAAGCCCAGCAGTGGTGCGACAAGCCAGAAAATCACGATGAAATGTGCCAAATCATCTCTCAAGATAGGTGGTTAAAAGTTCCAGTAGCAGATATTATCGGTCGCTCTAAAGCTCAAATTGACTACGGTACCGGCCGCATTGAAGCCGCCAGCCCTGTGGCGATGAAATTCTGGGCTGATAATGCTTCTTATCCCTACAAGAGTCACGATGCTTGGTTTGTCGCTGAAAATATTCGCTGGGGTTATATCCCGGCAACTACCGACATCAAAGCCACGGTTGATAAAGTTAACCGCGAAGATATTTGGAAAGCAGCAGCGACAACACTTGGCGTCCCCGCCGCCCAAATTCCTACTACCACTTCTCGCGGTGTCGAAACCTTCTTTGACGGTGTGAAGTTTGACCCAGAAAAACCCGAAGAATATCTGAAGAGTCTGGCAATCAAAAAAGCATAATTAGTGAACAGTTGACTGTTGAATGCTGACAGTTGACTGCTGATAGTTGACAAACCTCTAAAAGTGATGGTGTTGGACAGAGTGGAACGGATAGTTCGTTCCACAAACCAAACCTGTTGAACTCTGTTCAAAGTATCTAGAAATAATCGATTATTCACAAGACGGCACAAACAAAAATGGCAACAAACCTCGCTGTTACTAAAAGCAAAAATCCAGTAAATTTCGTTCTGGATCAGGTTCAAAAAAACCGCAGAAAAATCATCCGCCCGCTGGTAGCAATTGCAGTTCTGCTCATAATCTGGCAAATCCTCTGCAACAGTCCAGAGTCGAGCTTGCCAGGACCAATCAAAACTGTCCAAGAAAGCTGGAATCTGATTATCAATCCTTTCTTCGACAACGGCGGTACAGACAAAGGCTTGTTCTGGCAAATTTTGGCTAGCTTGCAGCGGGTGGCGATCGGCTTTACTTTGGCAACAGTTCTTGGCATCAGTTTAGGAATCCTGATCGGCACAAACTCCCTAATGTTCGATGCTTTAGATCCGCTGTTTCAAGTATTCAGAACTATCCCGCCCCTAGCTTGGCTGCCGATCGCCCTGGCTGTATTTCAACAGTTCAATCCCTTTGAAGGCATGGGGGTGAAAGCTAACGAAGTTTCTGCACTCTTCGTAATTTTAATTACAGCAATTTGGCCGATTCTAATTAACACCACAGTAGGCGTTCAACAAATACCCCAAGACTACAGAAACGTCGCCCGCGTCTTGCGCCTCCCCAACCAAAAATACTTCTGGAAAATCCTGCTTCCTTCTTCTGTTCCTTACATCTTCACTGGCTTGAGAATTGGGATCGGTTTGTCTTGGCTGGCGATCGTAGCTGCGGAAATGTTAGTCGGCGGCGTCGGCATCGGCTTCTTCATCTGGGACGCTTACAACAGTTCTCGACTCAGTGCAGTGATTATAGCAGTGCTTTATGTAGGAATCGTCGGTTTGATTTTAGACAGAATCGTTGGTTTCATCGCTTCCAAAGTTGTTCCCGAAGAACAGAAATAGGATTTGGGCATCGGGCATCGGGCATCGGGCATGGCGAATGGGGAATGGTTGCCAACTACAAACTGGTAGAAATGAGTTGTAAATTAATGCCCAATGCCCAATGCCCAATGCCCAATTAATAATCAGCATCATACAAATTACAAACTAACCTAAAATTACCATGTCAGTATTTGTTGAAGTAGACCACGTTGACCGCGTATTTAACTTGCCCAATGGAGAGCAATACATCGCTCTTAAAAATATCGAACTGAAAATTAAAAAAGGAGAATTCATCACCTTAATCGGCCACTCGGGCTGCGGCAAATCTACACTGCTAAATATCATCGCCGGTCTCGACAAAGCAAGTCAGGGCGGGATTACTTTAGAAGGGCGCGAAGTCCGCGATCCAGGCCCCGACAGAATGGTGGTGTTTCAAAATTACTCGCTGCTACCTTGGCTGACGGTGCGCGAAAATATCGCTCTAGCAGTCAATGAAATTTACAGCGGTAACTCTCAAGAAGATCGCGAGTTGGTGATCGAACACCACATTAAATTGGTCGGACTCGGACACGCCGCCGACAAACGTCCAGGCGAAATTTCTGGGGGGATGAAACAAAGAGTTGCGATCGCCCGTGCCCTGGCGATTCGCCCGAAATTGCTGTTGCTAGACGAACCCTTCGGCGCCCTAGATGCTTTAACTCGCGGCGGTTTGCAAGACCAGTTGATGAAAATTTGCGAAGAAAGTAAAGTCACCAGCGTGATGGTAACTCACGACGTGGATGAGGCTTTATTACTGAGCGATCGCATTGTGATGCTCACCAACGGCCCGGAAGCCCAAATCGGGCAAATCCTCGAAGTGAACATTCCCCGCCCCCGCAAACGCATGGAAGTTGTCAACCATCCGAGTTACTACGCCCTGCGTAACGAAATGGTTTACTTCCTCAACCAGCAAAAGCGGGTCAAACAGCGCAGGGCCCAACAACAACCCGCTGTCATCGCCCGCAACGGCCTGGAAAAAATAAACCTGGACATCGGCTTTATTCCCCTCACCGACTGCGCCCCCTTAGTAGTAGCCAAAGAAAAAGGATTCTTCAAAGCACACGGCTTGGAAGAAGTCACTCTCAGCCGCGAACCTAGCTGGAAAGCGATTGCCAAGGGAGTCACCGAAGGACGGCTTGACGCGGCGCAAATGGTTGCAGGAATGCCGATCGGGATGCTGTTGGGCCTGGATGGTGAAGCCCCTGTGCCCGTCTGTAGCGCCATGACGCTTTCTCGCAACGGCAATTCGATTATTTTCAACAAAGACCTTTACAGACAAGGCATTCGGACATTAGAGGATTTCAAAGCTGCGATCGCCAAGAGTCCCGATAAAGTTCACACCTTGGGCATGGTACACTCCGCCTCCATGCACAATCTGCTGTTCCGCTACTGGCTGGCAGCCGGCGGCATCGACCCCGACCTCGACGTGGGCTTGACCGTGATTCCGCCCCCGCAGATGGTATCGAATTTAAAAGCAGGCAACATTGACGGCTACTGCTCAGGCGACCCCTGGAACTCCCACGCAGTCAACAGTGGCACGGGTTTTGTCATGGCCCGTTCCCTCGATATTCTGCCCGGACACATCGAAAAAGTTCTCGGTGTTACCGAAGATTGGGCTCAGAAATATCCTCAAACCCACCTCGCCCTAGTCAAAGCGCTTCTGGAAGCCTGCGACTACTGCGACGACCGCCGCAACCGCGAAGAAATCCTAGGATTGATTAGCCAAGAACAATACATCGGCGCCGATCCCAAAGACATCCGTCCGGGGTTCCTCGACCCGTACAACTCCGGTACAGAGGCAGAACCAGAAATGCTCTACAGTTTCAACCAGTTCTACGTTGACAAAACCAATTGTCCAGACCGCCTAGAAATGGTGTGGGTGATGGCGCAGATGGCTCGCTGGGGGCTGATCCCGTTCCCAAAAAACTGGGTGGAAGTGGTCGATCGAGTTTTGCGGCCCGATGTTTTCGGTCAAGCAGTGCGCGAATTGGGTTTGCCGGATATTGCCAGAGATCGCCGGACGATCGAGCTATTTGACGGCACTGTGTTTAATCTCGACGACCCGATCCACTATCTTCAAAATGTCAAAATTAAGCGCGCCGTCCGCATTGAAGAAATCTTAATTGAACAAATAGGCAGTCAGTGTTCCATCAAACTGCTAGCATAGCCAGCCAATAGGAAGAGGGAATGAGGAGCAAGAAATCAGGAAACAAGACTCCACATTTCCCCCTTCCTAACTCCATAATTTCAAATTATCAATCGAAAGCTGTCGTCATGTCTAATTCCTCAACCCAAAATCCAAATCCTGAAAATATGCAAACTCTAAAAACCCCCCAAACAACCAAAATTCAAACGCCTAAGCAAGACTTTCTTACTATTAAAGACGTATCGAAAGTCTACGAAACTCCTAAAGGCCCTTACGTGGTTCTCGACGGTGTAAACCTGACTATTAATGAAGGCGAATTTATTTGTTTGATCGGTCACTCTGGCTGCGGCAAATCAACTTTGCTGAATATGATTGCGGGATTCAACGGGCCGACAAACGGAGAAGTAGCCCTGGAAGGTTCGCAGATTACTGAACCAGGGCCCGATCGCATGGTGGTGTTTCAAAACTACTCCCTGCTACCGTGGCTGACTGCTACAGAAAATATTCACCTCGGCGTTGAAAATGTTTACCCGGAAAAGTCCGCAGACGAACACAATACGATCGTCCAGGAACACTTGGAATTAGTGGGGCTGACCGAAGCTTGTAACAAAAGACCGGGCCAATTGTCCGGGGGGATGAAACAGCGGGTGGCGATCGCCAGAGCTCTGGCAACTCGTCCTAAACTGTTGATTTTGGACGAACCTTTCGGAGCTCTAGACCCGATTACCCGCGAAGAGTTGCAGGAAGAATTGCTGAAAATTTGGCGGAAGGAAAAAATTACCGTCATTATGATTACTCACGATATTGATGAGGCTTTGTTTTTGGCCGATCGCATCGTGATGATGACCAACGGGCCTGCTGCTTCCATCGGCGAAGATATGCACGTTCCGTTCAGCCGTCCCCGCAACCGGGCGCGGATTATGGAAGACCCGAAATATTACGAACTTCGCAACTTTGCTTTGGAGTTTCTGTTTTCTCGCTACGCCCACCACGAAGAAGGTGAAGAAACGGACTCGGAGACAGAAGCCGTCGCGCTACCGATGCCATTACCTGCTAGCAAAAAGCCTGCGGTTGCTGACAGGCCTCTTGCACCTGCACCTTTTGTGCATCATACTGCGGAACCCCCAGAAGCCTCGTCGATCAAACGCGGCATCCTGGCAGTCTCGTGGTTCGTAGCAATGTTTACTTTAGCTGCCGTCAATATGTCTGTTGTTTCCAGCCAGCTAAAGCAAGCGAAACTAGCAGAAACTGCACCGCAGGCGCCGAATGCCGGGGCGGTTGTGAGTTCTCCCCCCAGCCCGCAAATCGCAGCAAGTTCGATCGCACCGAATCCTAGCCCTGCACCCATCGCTGCTGCAAGTCCTGCACCCATCGCTGCTGCTGCAAGTCCTGCGCCCATCGCTGCTGCTGCCACATCACAGATTTCTGACCAAGCCCAACTCGATGCGATCGGAAAGCAGTTGTATGCACAAATCGACCAAAAATGGAGAACAACTCCGACATTTACCGAAAGCTTGACTTATCGGGTCAAAGTAAAACAAAACGGCGATATCCTACAGTTCGATCCCACAAATAAAGCAGCTAAAGATTTCGTCAAAGAAACTCCTCTGCCGGTTTTGCAAACTCCTGCCGGTGCCGCAGCAGGCGCTGCTGAAAAAACTGCTGAATTCCAAGTAACTTTTAGCCCCAGCAACGGCGGCGTATTAGAAGTTAAAACAAAGAAATAGGCGACATAATACTCCCGGACTAAATCTCAGATTGGTATTAACAACCCGGTCAAAAGTAAGACCTGCGCGCTATTTGAGTCCTGCAAAAATTCTTCCTCGCTCCCCTAGGTGGGGGTGACAAGATTTAGGGCTGGAGTACCTCTGTTTAAGAGGGATTTAGGAGCCGCGATCCACTGAGTAAAAACCAGATGGCTCGCGAGTTTGAGTAAGATAGCGGTTTATTTTAAGTCAGGGTATTGTCCGTTGCTGTGAAGCATTTTTGCGGTAAGTTAGTAATGATTAAAACATTATTTGCAGGAGCCCTCAGTTCCGACTATAATGACGAATTACCAATTACCCATTAGCTTTCAAAAATTAGCATCTAAAATCACCAGATGGAAACTATAAAAACTCTTTGCCCATACTGCGGTGTAGGTTGCGGTCTAGAAGTTGTTCCCGACAAAAAACAAAGTTGGAAAGTGCGGGGCGATCGCAATCACCCATCAAGTCAGGGCATGGTTTGTATTAAGGGAGCAACCGTAGCAGAGTCCATTCGGAGCGATCGGCTACTGTATCCGATGATGCGAGATACTCTCGACCAACCGTTCCGCCGCGCTAGCTGGGACGAAGCTCTTGATGCAATTGTTAACCGAATCCAAACAATTCGCAGCACCAGCGGCCCCGATGCTTTGTGCGTTTACGGTTCGGGTCAATTCGCAACAGAAGATTATTATATTGCCCAGAAACTGATGAAAGGTTGTCTGGGTACTAATAATTTTGATGCGAATTCTCGCTTGTGTATGTCTTCAGCAGTCTCTGGATACGTTCAAAGCTTTGGCTCGGACGGGCCACCTTGCTGTTACGACGATTTAGAATTAACTGATTGCGCTTTTATTATCGGTAGCAATACAGCAGAATGCCATCCGATCGTATTCAATCGATTAGCAAAATACCACAAAAAAAATCCAAATGTCAAGATGATTGTGGTAGATCCAAGGCGGACTCCGACTGCGGAAGCGGCGGATTTGCACTTAGCAATTAAACCAGGTACGGATATAGATTTGCTTAACGGAATTGCATATTTGCTGTTACGCAGGCAAGCAATAGATTCTGAGTTTATTGAAGAATGCACGGCTAATTTTTCAGATTTTGCTGAGGTTATTAGCAGCTACACGCCGGAGTTTGTAGCCTCGCGCTGCGGCATTACTGTCAGCGAGTTAGAAATGGCGGCAAACTACTGGGAACAGTCGCAGCGCGTTTTGTCTCTGTGGTCGATGGGAATGAACCAGTCGTCGGAAGGTACGGCAAAGGTGCGATCGCTGATTAATTTGCACTTGATGACCGGTCAAATCGGCAAACCGGGATGCGGCCCGTTTTCCCTCACCGGCCAGCCAAACGCGATGGGAGGGCGGGAAGCCGGAGGACTGTCTCACTTGCTCCCAGGCTACCGATTTGTGAAAAATGCTGAACACAGAACCCAAGTCGAGGAGTTTTGGGGAATCGCACCGGGAAGTATTTCCCCGAATCCAGGCCGCACAGCTTGGGAGATGATTACCGGTTTGGAAACTGGCGAAGTCGAGTTGCTGTGGATTGCAGCGACTAATCCGGTGGTGAGTATGCCGGATTTGGAGCGCACTAAAGCCGCTTTGCTGCGATCGCCCTTTACTATTTATCAAGAAGCTTACTATCCCACTGAAACCTCCGCCTACGCTCACATCCTGCTGCCGGCAACGCAGTGGAGCGAAAAAACCGGAGTAATGACGAATTCCGAACGCCGCGTTACCTTTTGTCCCGGTTTCGACACTCCCTCCGGGGAAGCCCGTGACGACTGGAGAATTTTCGCCGAAGTGGGACGGCGGTTGGGTTTTGCTGAACACTTTGCTTTCGAGAACAGTGCGGAGGTTTTTAAAGAGTACGTGCAGTTGACGCGGGGCCAGCCTTGCGACATGACTGGCCTCAGCCACGAATACATCCGCCAAGAAGGGCCGCAGCAGTGGCCTTGCCGGGAAAACGAGCCTGTGCATCCAGCGAACGAAGCGAAACGGCTGTATACTGACAGGCGTTTTCACACTCCTGACGCACGGGCGAGATTTTCGGCCTATCACTCGCGGGGACTGGCAGAACCTCCCGATCCGAATTATCCGTTTGTGTTGACGACAGGGAGAGTTTACGGACACTGGCACACGATGACGCGGACGGGTAGAACAGAAAAAATTAATCAATTGCACCCCGATCCGTTTTTGGAAATTCATCCCCGCGATGCTGCCAAATTGCAGATTAAGGAGGGGGATTTGCTGGAAGTTCGATCGCGCCGCGGCAAGGCGCAGTTTCCGGCCAAAGTCACAAAGGCGATCGCCCCAGGTACGCTATTTGTACCGATGCACTGGGGTTCTCTGTGGGCAGAAGTGGCTGAAGCCAATGCCCTGACTCATGCTGCAAGCTGTCCAGATTCCAAACAGCCCGAGTTAAAAGCTTGTGCGGTGCAGTTGGTGCTGGTTGGGGCAGAAACTGCCGCAGAAGTTGAGGAATTTAATTGGGCAAAATCCACCCTCGCCGTCACTTCTTGAGCAGCCGTCCAACTAGGGGATGTTACCAAGAAATTGGGTCTAAAGCCCCGTCCTTCTAGGACGGCTTTAATTAATTATCAACTTTTGTTAAGTGTTTTCTTGAACTTTCTTGCATTGTGTTCATTGTATAGCGCAATAACTATACTACAGGTAGAATAACCGCCGATACACATGAGACACCACGCTCAAACGACTGGTGGGAAAACAATAATGGTTAGTGGGTGGCGAAAACCACGAAAAACATAGCTGGGCTAACTAATGTAAGCCAAAATCAGAGACTAAACTTTTTATTTCTAAAATGTACTGTGGGGCACACAGAAACAAGAGAAGCAATTCTCGAAAGCTTGGGGAGACAAACCCTCGCTCGGCTATCTAAATTAAGCTCGATATTGGGTTCTTTTGAACGGATACCTGGTTTAAACACTGCCGCAAGGATAGATAAGTTTTAAGGTATGTCGCAGAACCAAGAATCCCCTCGCCTTCAAGCAGGGGAATGTCAAAAATCACCGAAGAACCAGCGGGAAGCCGCGGGCGATCAACATGGGGGGGGGTTTTCCTTCGGGAGAACGTCTTCTGGCGAAAGCCTTCTGCCTTCTTTTTAATTAATCGAGTCAGACAATTGCAGTTTGCACCCATAGGTGCTATAATTGTTTTACAAGGCTTTATTTTCGGCAGTACAGTTCGTTCTATCGGCGTTCCTCCGGATTTAAATCTCTACACCCTCTGATTCTGGAGAATGTTCAATGTCAATCTATGTCGGCAATTTATCCTACGAAGTAACGCAGGAGCACCTCAACCAAACTTTTGGAGAGTACGGTACAGTAAAGCGCGTTCAGTTGCCTGCTGACCGGGAAACAGGTCGGATGCGGGGCTTCGCTTTTGTAGAAATGTCTACTGAAGCCGAAGAAGCCGCAGCCATTGAGGCTCTTGACGGTGCTGAGTGGATGGGTCGCGACCTTAAAGTCAACAAAGCAAAACCCCGTGAAGAACGTGGTTCCAATTCTGGTGGTGGTAACTGGGGCAACAACGATCGCGGTGGCAATTCTCGTCGCTACTAAACCACCCGAGCTAAATTTTTAGCTATCTTGTATATTGCGTCGGAGCAAGCTGGGAGTCAACAATCATTCTCTGTTGAGAATAGATAGTTATTTCAGTGGTAGCACCGCGCCTTAAAAGCCTCAAAATATTGCTAGACAATAGTTTGAGGTTTTTTTATGGCAAAAATTATTAATCAGGAGGTCGATGGCGTGCGATCGATCCCTAGCTGACACGAAAAACTAGAAAATATAAGAGGCAGAGAGAGTCGCCTTCCCCAGTGCCCGGGTGGCGCCGTAAAACCAAGCAATCACAGAGTTTTGCCCTTGCAAAGTGTACCGAACAATGACAGAATCATTAAGAATCAAGACTAAATCACTTTTATGCTGAAAAAAATATTTAAGCAAATTTCCAAGTCAGGCAGTGATGAAAATTTTCTGCATTTTACAGAAAGTGTAGAAGTAGCAATATCGAAAATTTTATCACTGGCGATGATTTGGGTAATTCTCCTCAGCGTTTGCGATTTGCTGATTTTTTTAGCAAAAGAATTTGTAAACCACAGTGATAATTTGTTAAAAGACACGTTGTTTGTCATATTTGGGTTATTTTTAAATGTTTTAATTGCTCTAGAAATATTGGAAAATATTACAGCTTATCTGAAAAAGCACGTAATTCAAGTAGAGCTAGTTATTGTAACTTCTTTGATAGCAGTATCTCGAAAAATCATCATTCTTGACCTAGAAAAGAAAACAGCAGCCGACTTGATTGGTTTGGCTACTGCAATTTTCGCGCTTTCCATTAGTTACTTGATAGTGCGGTTCACAAATAGAGGAAATAATTAATATTGGGAAGTGGGGATGGCGAATTTTTAATGAAAAATATCCTATCCGGTCGCTCGACCGGACATGATATTATTCCAACAAACCAGGAGGAGGCACAATTTCAATTCTGCCTTGTTCTAAGTCAACAACTGGCACAATCTCTTCCACAAAAGGAATCAATATTTTTGTTGATTTAGGCTCTTTAACGCGAATTTTCCGTGGTTTGCGGGTATTTCTGGGGTCAGCATTTGCTTTGGGAGTTTCAGGCTGTTTCGGCTTTTCCAATTCTGCGGCGACAGTTTCCGGCGGTGTTAGATTCGTTTCTACTTCTAAAAGGTCGTTACCTGCGGGAATAATATCACTTACCTTGCCTAAGATTTCCCCGGTTAACTGGTTAAAAACTTCCATACCGATCAAATCTTGGACGTAAAACTCATCAGATTCAAGGTAAGGTCGATCGGTCTTTTCAACAAACAACTTACAGCCCCGCAGCGCCTCAGCACCATCGCGGTCTTCCACACCCTCTACCTCTACAGCATACAGCCCTTTGCCCGGAATGTAGCGACCGCCCAAAAACTCGATCGGTTCCGGTTCACTTTTGTTAGGGCGCAAAATCCACCGCTTTCCCGGTTCGATAAACCTTTCAGGGAAATCCGAATCGGGATAGACTCGCACTTCCCCGTCCAAACCTTGAGCTGCTACAATTTTACCGATTTCTATCCATTCAGACATAAACTTTTTGGGAATTGGGAATTGGGAATTGGCAATTGGGAATTGGGAATTGGGCATGGGGCATTGGTAGCAGAAAAGCCTTGGTAGCAAACAACAAATAACTAATGACTAATCACTGATGACTAATGACTTCTTTACACCAATCCAGTTCTCAGCGCTACCACTGCGGCTTGCACGCGGTCATCCACTGCCAACTTATTCATAATACCGCGAACGTGAGTTTTAATAGTATTTGGACTCAAGTAAAGCGCCGCTGCTATTTCTGGATTGCTATTACCTTCCACCATTAATTTTAACACCTCCAACTCCCGCTGCGACAACTGACCAAAAGTAGTTGTAGAGGCAGGTATGGGGGGTTTCAGGTGTTCGATGACAGTCCGGGCAATTTGAGGGTCAAGATATGTAGCGCCCTCTGCTGCGGCTGCAATCGCTGCTAACAGCCTGTCTACGGAAGCACCTTTAATACAATAAGCATCAGCCCCGCTAGAAAGGGCAGCAATAATTTCAGTTTCTGCCGTGTGAGAAGTTAACATTACTACTCGAACTTCTGGCAGTTGTGCTTTAATTTGCTGCGTCGCTGCTATGCCGTCGAGTCGTGGCAAACCGATATCCATTACAATAATATCAGGTTTGAGTTTCAGTGCGGCTGCTACGCCTAAATAGCCGTCTTCTGCTTGTCCTACTATTTCTATTTCTGGGGAATCGGCTAAAACTTGCTCTAATCCCAGTTGCATCATCGGGTCATCTTCAACAATTAAAATTTTCATAATACGAAGGAAGTTCGGCAACGAGCAATGTACGGGATGTAACGGATGTCAGGAAGAAGGAAGAAGGAAGAAGGAAGATTACTTAGTTGTTAATATTTTACAGGAACTTATACCGAACCAATAACAAATAACAAATAACTAATGACTAACTTTTAAAACCTCCACGAATTCGCCTGGTACAATCCAGGTGTCCGTTGGTGGCAAAACTGCTAAACCACTTGTATTTGCGAGGTTAATTAAATTCGCTGAATTTTGGCTGCCACTAGCAGGTTCAAATTCCCACACTCCGGCAACTAAATGCAGTTTACCCCAAACATAAGTTTCGCGCTTGCCCTGCGATCGCAATTCAGCATTACACCTAGCTTTGAGAAACTCCGGCCCCCAAGCATCCGGGGCAAGCCCAGACATCTTTCTCAAAGCAGGCACAACAAACCGCCAACAGCAGACTAAAGCCGAAACCGGATTTCCCGGCAAACCAAAATAGAGACAATCCGAACTCAAACTCGGCGAATCATCATTTTTTTCACCTCGTTTAAACTCAGCAACAGTTAAAGGTTTCCCCGGCTTAATCGCCACAGAACTAATGTGAACTTTTCCTCCCAAATCTGCCAAAATTTTCTCGACATAATCGTAGTCTCCTACCGAGACGCCGCCCGTAGAAAGCACCACATCCGCTGTTGCAACAGCGTCGGATATCGCCTTGTTTAACGCTTCTTCATTATCAGGAACAATGCCCAATCGAATCGGTTCAAATCCCATTTGTGCCAACAAAACTGTCAAAGCATACTGATTCGAGTCTACCAGTTTCCCCGGTGTCAAAGGTTGGTCAGGCGATACCAATTCGTCACCCGTAGAAAAAATTGCCACCCGCAGTCGCCGATAAACGGGAACTTGAATGCACTGGGCAGTTGCTAACACCGCCATTTCAGGGGCATTGATAACTGTACCGGGAGTTAGCAAAGTTGTTCCTGCTTGATAAAAAGCGCCTCCCGGCCTGACAAATGCTTGCGGTTTTTCAGGAGAAACTAAGATAAAAATACGATCGCCCTCACGCCTTGTTTCTTCCTGCATTACCACCGTATCAGCACCCTCTGGCATCATACCACCCGTAAAAATTCGCGCCGCTTGCCCCGATTGCAAGGTATTTTGAGGCTGATATCCGGCTGGAATCTCTTCTACTACTTCGAGTACCGCTGGTTTTTCGGCGCTGCAATTTTCCACATCCGCAAACCGCACCGCGTACCCATCCATTGCTGAATTATCCCAATAAGGAAAATCCAGGGAACCAGTGACGGGTGCCGCCAAAATGCGCCCCGATGCTGCCAGCAAGTCTACAGTTTCTACATCCCGCTGACTGTCGAGGGGTTGCGCCAAATTTAGAACGATCGATTCTGCTTCTTTCACTGACAGCATGACTGTCTCCTTGTTTTGATAACACTCATGATTAAGTTTAGCAAAATATCCAGAGATATTGGTGATATAATTTTTTTGTATTTGGGCAGTCAACCTAATTTTTGGTGTTAATTGCTTATGACTCTTTCTCGTTTGGTTGTTAGACTCAATTGTTTATCCTTATTTGTGGTGGCGATACTGATATTTTTAACTCAACTTTCAGGGTTAAAAGTCAGCGATTTATTCTTGCCGCCTTATTCTTATCCCCATCCCAATGTCGCCTTGTTAACTCGGACTTTCCAAATTTTATGTTCTGTACCCGTCATTGTTTGTACTTTCACCTATAAATTAGCTCAAAGTATTCAACCGCGCACTTCAGAAAATCGATTTATTCTGTTTTCGGCTTTGTTAACAGGTGGATTTTTACTAAATGAAATTTACAGAATTCATATATATATGGTGGCCGGGGGAATTCCTAAGCTAGGAGTAAGTCTTTTATACGCCGTTGTTTTGTCCTCCTACGGATGGTTTTTTCGGCGAGAACTAAAGTTGACTCCCTACCAAATATTGTTAGCGGGTGTAGGCTTGTTGTTTTTTGCGATCGGCGTGGATTCCCTACATTTAAAAAACAAAATATTCTCCAGTTTACTAGAGGGAGTACCTAAACTATTTAGCGAAATTAACATTGCATTTTATTATTGGTATGTCTGTAAGTGTTTCCTCCAAAAAGCTTTTTATAAAAATATTGATGGCTAGTTATAAGTACATGATATAATGAGTAAAAGTGCATCAAAAAATATTCCTAAAATCCTCTTAACCATTAATATTTACAGCATCTGCATCGATCGGCATTGAGCTGCATTTATATACATAATCTGGCTTAAAAGTCCCAACGCATCCTGATAAAATACCATGATAGCAGTTACCCTCAACTTCAACTCCATAGTTAAACTAACCGACGACCAATTTTATCAATTGTGCCGCGAAAACCCCGATGTCAAATTTGAACGCAACGCCAAAGGAGAAATAATCGTTATGTCACCCACAGGAGGAGAAACCGGAAATTACAATTCAGAAATTAATGCGGATTTTGTGATGTGGAACAGACAAACTAAACTGGGAATTTGTTTCGATTCTTCAACTTGCTTCAAACTGCCAAGCGGTGCAAACCGTTCTCCCGATGTCTCTTGGATTGAAAAATCAAGATGGGATGCACTCACTCCCGAACAAAAACAAAAATTCCCTCCCATTGCCCCGGATTTTGTCTTAGAGTTAATGTCGCCGACAGACAGCCTCAAAGATACTCAAGATAAAATGCAAGAATACATGAATAATCAAGTCAAACTAGGCTGGTTAATCAACCGCAAAACCCGGAGAGTCGAAATCTATCGCCAAGGACAAGAAATAGAAGTTTTGGAATGTCCAACAGAACTTTCAGGAGAAGATGTTTTGCCCGGTTTCGTGCTAAACTTGAAAACACTGTGGCAATAACTAGACATCTTCCATCTATCAACGTTTATTTGCGTTTATCGGCGGTTTTAAAAAAAATATGGAAACCAATACAGAAACTACTGGCTTAACAGCGGAACAACACAAACAGAAAATGCAGCGGCGCCAAGAAGTGCAATCACAGCGAATCGCTAACTCTTCCAAAGAAAAAGGTTTAATTATAGTCAATACGGGTAACGGTAAAGGCAAAACCACGGCTGCCTTGGGAATGGTTGTGCGATCGCTCGGTCATGGATACCGCGTCGCCATAGTACAATTTATCAAAGGCGCCTGGGAACCCGCAGAGAAAGCCGTTTTTCAACTCTGGGAAAAACAGCTAGAATTTCATGCAATGGGAGAAGGCTTTACCTGGGACACGCAAGACCGCGATCGAGATATCGAAACAGCTCAAAAAGCCTGGGAAAAATCCCTAACTTTTATCTGCAATCCCGAATTTAAATTAGTTCTTCTAGATGAAGTCAATATAGCATTAAAACTAGGTTATTTGCAAGTCGAGCAAGTGCTTTCCGGGTTAGACCAAAAACCCGAAGAAACCCACATTATTTTAACAGGCAGAGGCGCCCCGCCAGCGTTAATTGAACGGGCCGACTTGGTGACAGAAATGACTTTAGTTAAGCATCCATTCCGAGAACAAGGGATTAAAGCTCAAGCAGGTATTGAGTATTAATGTTGTTTGTAGTCAATACTTTGGCGTCCATCTAAAATTTCAAAAAAGAGCTATGCTGGCAACATCAGAGTAAAAGTTGACCCCTTGCCAAACTCGCTACTCACAGTAATTTCTCCCCCCAGCATTTGAGAGTATTTCTGCGCTATTGCCAAACCCAAACCCGTACCTCCGTACTTGCGGGTAGTCGAAGCATCAGCTTGCGTAAAAGGTTGAAATAATTTTTGTAGTTGTTCAGGAGTTATCCCAATTCCCGTATCAGAACACTTAAAAATTAACTGTTCAGATTCCCAACTATTTTCGTCATTTTTAATTTTTTCAACGCTGAGTGTAACTGTTCCTTTATGAGTAAACTTAGCTGCATTACTGAGCAAATTAAACAAAATCTGAGTAAACTTAATTTGATCGGAATACAATTCGCCAATATTATTAGGACACTCTACATTCAGGCGATTAGTGTTTCGCAAAAATAGCGGTTCAACAGTTCTCGCTACATTTTGAACTGTCTCCGACACGTCAAAAGTTTCTAATTCAAGTTCCGCATGACCGGCTTCAATCTTCGACAAGTCGAGAATATCATTAATTAAGGAAAGTAAAAGCTGGCCTGAATGGTGAATTCTCTCCAAATCCGACACAAAATCTTCTTCGCCCAAATCTAAAGCCTCTTCTTGCAGAATCTCGCTGTAACCGATAATCGCATTCAGAGGAGTTCGCAGTTCGTGGCTCATGTTAGCTAAAAACTGACTTTTAGCCAAATTAGCTGCTTCTGCGGCTTCCTTTGCCTTGTAGAGTTCTACCTCTGCTTGCAAGCGGTCGGTCACGTCTTGAGCCAGCACTAATTCAGCATTCCTGCTATCAAAGATCATGGTATAAGAAGTAATTTCTACATCAATAATTGTTCCGTCTTTTTTCTGGTGCTTCCACACACCTGCAAAGTCAATACCGGCATCTAGTTGGGTTATATTTTCTAGGAATTTCGGCAACTCTTGGGGGGGACGAATGTCCGCAACGGTCATGTTGAGAAATTCGTCGCGAGTGTAGCCGTAGTGTTGGACAGCAGCCTGATTGACGGCTATAAATTCTAGAGTTTCTAAATCGTAAACCCACATCGGATGGGGGTTATTTTTAAACAAAAGTCTGTAGCGTTCTTCCGAGGCTCGCAGTTCGGCTTCGGCTTGCTTGCGCTCGGTAATGTCGCGGACAACCGTGCAAATAATCTCGCGGCCGCCGTAGGAAATCACGCTCCCGCTCACTTCTACATCCACGCAGGAACCGTCTCGGCGACGGTAGAGAACTTCGCCAATTCTGAATTGTTTGTCCGTCAGCAGCAACTCGATATTGTTGTCAATTAGGTCTTTAGAGTAAGCGATGATATCGTAAATAGTTAGTTGCCAAATCGCATCAAGACTGTAATCGAGCAGGTCTCTAAACGCTGTATTGGCTTCCAAAAGGCGTTTGGTTTGAGCGTCCCACAGGAATATACAATCTGTAGCTTGCTCCACTACGGCTCGGTAGCGGGCTTTTTCCTCAAGTTGTTCGCTTTCGGCTTGGGCGATCGCACTCAACATTCCGTTGATAGCATGGGCAAGGTCGGACAACTCATCTTCGCCCGTCACCGGTAGTCGCACCGAAAGGTCTTGGCTGCTACTGACGCGCTTCACTGTTTTCGCCAAACCGCTCAACCGAGACAGCACCAGACGCTCTAGCAGTAGCAGAGTACAGCCGACCAACCCAACTCCCGCTAACGCTACAGACCCCAGCAGGTACAGCAAACTAATTTGACCTTGCCGATATATTTCTCTGGGGATATCCACCCGCAATAGCAGCGCAGGTTGGTTGTAAATATCGCGGATTAGGGCGTAACCCGCGATCGACTCTTCGCTTAAAGGACGCACAAAAATCGGTTGTTTTTCCGACAGTTTCTCCCGCGCTTTCTCGAAGTCTGCAGGCAACTGAGCCTCATTAACGCTGTGTACAATGAGGGGCAAGCGAGTAATTTTAGAAACCCTCGCAATGCTCGCAGCATCCAAATTGCGCCCGAATACCAGCGTACCCCGAATGGGACCGGTGCTTTTAGTCGTGAGAATTGGCCGGGAAGTAATCAGTATCGGCCCTGACGGTAGCAGCATGATACCAGCGAGGCTGCTCTTGGGGTTGGGGTGCTGCAACAGCGGGTCATTGAGAGAAATGCGGCGTTTTAATGCTTCTGGAACAGGCGTTAGTTTCAGCTTTTGGCTGTCGAAACCCGTACCGTAAAGTATTTTGCCAGAAGTATTGACAAAGACCGCTATATTAACTCTCACATTAGCCAGCCCTTCTGGAATTAAATTGGAGGCAATGAATTTTGAGTTGCCGTTTTGCATGAAAGTGTAGGTGTCGTCCCAAGACGACCAGTCGGCAAAGCGCGAGTTGAAGTCATCTGCGGTTTGCCCGAACACGCTGAGCACTCCCTTGACAACCTGTGTGGCTTCTTGTTCCTCTGCTTTGATCAGGCTGCCCAAGAGGATGCTTGAGGAGGTGGCATACAGAATGCCAGTCAATCCAGCGATGGTAATACCAATGATCGATAGGGTTTTCCGACGCAGTTTCATCTTGCCATGTGTGTGGTGTCCGTCCGAAATCTCAACTCAGGAGCAATTTTACTACTGTTTCCTGAACCCTGACCGAAAGCAATTTGCTCCGGGGCGTCCGATGTATCAGTGGGGTTGCTTTCTTCAATTCTAAAATCTAAAATCTAAAATCTAAAATCTAAAATTGATAATTCTCAACTCAGGAGCAATTTTACTACTGTTTCCTGAATCCTGACCGAAAGCAATTTAGTCCGGGCGCACCCGATGTATCAGTGGGGTTGCTTTCTTCAAATCTAAAATCTAAAATCTAAAATCGATTGACTGGTGGCGCAGCGTGTGTTTCCTACTTTTCCCACACCTGCTCTTTGTGAGATTCTTTGCAAATTCCCAAGATGCGCCGATCGTTCTCGCTGATGGTGGAAATTGGGTAATACTTTTGCAGGTTTACCGAGTAGGGAGAGCGACTGCCGTCGTAACTATCCACTACTGTTAAATTTAACTGAGTTCGATCGCCCGTGCCGTAAAAACAGTAAAAAGCAGACCGAGGCAGGTAAAAAGCGCCGACTACCTTACTCTGCCGCATTTCAAATACAAAATATTCTTGTTTAATTTCCTCTGGCTGGCTCGACTGACCGTAGAGGTAAATGCCATCTGCTAAACCTGTGCTAGCTGTATCTGGCCCAGAATTGGGCGGAGATTGCGAGCTAAAAACGCCGGATTTGATGTCCGAGTGGTGTGATCGGCGTGCGGGGAATGCGATGCTCAAGTTACCGGGCGAGAGAGCAAGCAAGATCGCGATCGCTTCTAAACTTCCTGTTAATATCAAATAAGTCAAAACCACTCCAGACCCCAAAATTTCAAATAGCTGGTTTCAAGCGCCTCTTGTACCAGTTTCACAAAGATTGTAGAGAAACCGGGTATTTGGCTTAATGTTGGCTATAAACTTGAATGAACGATCGCCCGCCCGATGCCTGAACTTAAATCTAAGATTAGTTTTGACAAATTTTGCGTCCGCCCCGATCGCGAGATCGACCCCTCAAATAATACCATTTTAGATTTTTAATTTTAGATTAAAGAATTGAATAATTTGGCGTGACCTATTCCATAAGGGTTTGGATCACGGGTCTACAGTTGCATTCTTTTTTTTAACTGGCATAAAATTATCCTTCCCAGCAGCGCCAACACGAAAAAAAAAGTTGAGATTTTGGGAAAAATCTCAACTTTTTTAGTGACTAACTCGCCAAGTATTCTCGGACTTGAGATTGGCGGCGGCGCAGGTGGGCAAGGGCTTGATGTTCTAGCTGCCGCACCCGTTCCCGGCTGAGATTTAACCGTTCTCCGACTTTCGCCAGAGACATTTCTGTGCCGTCTTCCAAACCGAAGCGCAGAATTATTACATCTCGCTGCTGGGGGGTAAGTTCTGATATCAAAGTATTGAGGTCTTGCCGCAGTAATTCCGAGGTAATGTAGTTGTCTGGAGATGCCGTTTCGTCTTCTAAGAGTTCTTGCAGTTCGGTATCTTGGTTGTCTCCTACCCGCAAGTCCAAAGAAACTGGATGTCTTGCCATCAGCAGGTATTCCCGAATCTGGGAAGGGTGCAGTTCCAAGGCGGTGGCAATTTCCCCAGGGGAGGGAGACCGGCCCAACTGCTGGGTGAGTTCCCGCTGCACTTTTTTGATTTTGTTGAGTTTTTCGGTGATGTGAATTGGCAATCGAATTGTGCGGGCGTGTTGGGCGATCGCGCGGGTAATTGCTTGCCGAATCCACCAGTAGGCGTATGTGGAAAATTTGTATCCCCGCATCGGGTCAAATTTTTCGACTCCTCGTTCTAAACCAAGAGTACCTTCTTGAATTAAATCCAAGAATTCCATATTGCGTTTCTGGTATTTTTTGGCGATCGCCACTACTAGCCGCAAATTCGCTTCAATCATCTTTTGCTTGGCGCGCCGCCCTAAATGCAATATCCGGTTAAGTTCAGGTTCGGTCAACTCCATTTCGGCAGCCCACTCTTGATCCGTCAGATCCCGCTGCCATTCTTTAGCAAGTGCTTGTTTTGCTTCGATTAATTTCATCATTTGCTGCACTTGCTTCCCGAAAACAATTTCTTCTTCTCGGGTTAGCAGGGGTACACGACCGATCTCGTGCAGATAGGCACGAACCGTATCCGTTGAGGAGTATGGCCGGCTGCCCATGCGATCGGCTTTCACTGTTTTGTTTTTGGGGGTTGTGGTGGACATGGGTGAGTATTGCACTCCTTGTAACAACAGATAAAAAGTTGGTGATACCCTGTCCCACTTTTGCAAGTGGGATAAAGACTGCGACAAAGGGGATGTTTCCCCTCTTGTTTATCGGTGACGATCGGTAGAAGCTTTTTGTTTGGGATTACTTTTGTGCTTGATTTTCCAGTAATCGCCGTCGATTTTCGGTAGCTCGCTAGCTTTAACGGCTAGTTCAAGGCGAAGTGAAGCAAGAGTTTAGTTTTCTCAATATTATTCCCAATTTTGAGGATCGTAAAGAGTAAAAACCTCTGTCTTAAGGTCAAGATTCTACATTTTTCCTTAAGGTTTTGAATTCCCTGTTAGTTTTAACTGCCACTCAACTTCACAATACTCATGCAGACTCATGCTATTCGAGGGCTTTGTTTTGCTCTCTGTTCCATCATCGCTTGAAATTTTCTCGCTGCCTAGATGGTGGGATGCGAGATAACCGAACTGGATCGCCGTATTAGATGGGAGTAACTGTTTAAAATATTTATTGACATTTTTATTTAAATATGCTAACCCAATTCTGCTACGAGTAACGACAAGGTGTATAAAGGCTGGCTGTTGCCCTGTTTGACTTTCATTGTGCCTCTAGGCTCCATCATCTCCATCATGTTTAAGCTTAAGCAAATTTTGGGCCTTTAGGGATGAGGGGTGAGGGGGTGAAAGGGGAAAAGCTTCTGACTGAAAGCTGGGGCCTAATTTTTTTGACGTTCGATCGCACTTTTTCGTTTATAACTGAGGCAAAAATCAGATATTTCTGTCATTGCCAGCGATCGCCAATTGTTCGCAAAGACTAATTTACAGTAACCTTTGCTTAAGTTCTGTAATAAATCTAGCAGTTTTTAATCTAAAATCCCAAATCCATTTTAGCAGATTCTGCCTCGGCAAATACTTGTTCATCCGGCATTTCTTGCCAGTCAATATCCCCAATTTCTCTGTAGAATTGCTCGTCATAGGGGCGAGTTTGCACGACTACGGGCATGGGTACGGCGTGCCCCAAAACTAATGCTTGCTGTTTGGAGTCGAGTTTTGCCAAAACTGAACGCAAACTCTGCCCTCCAGAAACGCCGGTAAAAATAGCCTCGATGTCTTTATCATCGTTTAGCAAAGCTGTGATCCGCGTTCCGACTTGCGACATGACTTCGGCGTCGATGCCGGAAGGACGTTGGTCTACAATCAGCAGGGTTACGAAGTATTTTCGCATTTCTCTGGCGATCGTACCGAAAATAGTCGATCGCACGATCGCCGGATCGAGAAAGCGGTGAGCTTCCTCAATGGTAATCACCAATGGCTGCGGCTTGTCGCACGGATTTTTGCTCATCAAAAACTTCTCAGCTTTCCGCACGTAAGAGGCGTGAATGCGGCGAGTAATCACATTTGCTGCTAACATATACGACAGCAAATCCGAGTGCGAACCGAACTCAATTACTACATTTTTCCCCGCATCCAAACACTGCAAAACTTCAGTTACATAATTTTTTGGACAGCGTTTGCGAATATATTTCAAATCATTTAAACGCTCTAATTTGCGCTGCAAAGCCATAATCGAAGACTTATTTCCCCGCTTTTCTTCACAAAACATTTGAATATCTTCGTTGGTCATTTCCAGCAACTTGTTAATCCAACCCTTGCCCAACTCATTGCGTAAAATAATCGCATTTTCGATACTAGCTTCCGACAAATTTAACTCCCGCTGCACCAGCGAGATATCTTCCACTTCAATTTCCTCGAAACTCAAAAACAACTCTTGAGCATCGCGGACTCCCCGGCGTTTTGTCGATTCTGGATCGAGAGTATAAATCTGAATTTTATCGGGAAACAACTGCCGCAAACCTTTAACAGTGCTAAATTGTTTCCCTTCCGAAACAGCTTCCCACCCGTACTCCGAGTGCATATCAAAAATTAAATTAACAGCAGCTTGCTTGCGAATAATTCCCGATAGAAGCAAGCGCGTCAGAAAAGATTTTCCCGTTCCCGACTTGCCAAAAACCCCGTTGCTGCGTTCCACAAATCGGTCTAAATCCAAGCACACAGCAACGTCCATGTCAATCGGTTTGCCGATCGCAAAATTGCAACGGTACGGGTCATCTTCCCAGCCAAAAACCGCCCTAAAATCGGTTTCTTTGGCATCAAACACCTGGGAAAAGTGACTGGGAATCGTTTTAACCGGCAGCAGTTCCATATCGGCGCCACTTTGCGCCTCAAAAGAGCCCAAATTTCCTAACGCCACCTTTTTCTCAGGGACTCCGTTACCTGTTGGATTGAAGATTGCTTGAGATTTTTCTTTTTCCGCAGTCAGCATCAACATGGGCGCAAGCTCGATCGTACCGTAGGTACTGCTACCGGCTAGCACTGCGAGAAGAAAATCGTCGTCGGGATTGGGAGGATTCGATAAAATGCGGGCGCTAGAAGTTCCCAGAGACACGTCGGTGAGCATACAGAAAAAGTGCGATCGCACCCCCCGCACTACTAGAAATTTCCCCACCCTCATATCTTCCACCGAAACATCGGCGTGCAGTCGCACTTCTAATCCCTTGCTCAGGGAACCTTGAATAACAGAGCCTAACGGTCGATCCATTTTAGATTTTAGATTTTAGATTTTAGATTGTTATTGACACTCCCCGGTCTGAAGACACGGGGATTCTTAAGGACAAACTTTGGGGGATGAATCCACCCAAAGTTTGATTCTTAAAGGGTTTGTCAGCAAGCCACTACCCACTCGCTCAACAATTGAGTCTATGGCTACATTTGATTTTCGGATGATATTGGCAGCACCATTTACATCTGCATTCAGTATTAATCCGCTCGCCGAACGGTACAAACCTCTTTTGATTCTTTTACCTGATGGTTGCCAATTGTCAGGTTTTTCACCAACTTTCACTGGCAGAAAATCTCGGTCTAAGAAGCTGGCTTTTGAAGTGTAAGATTCATCCTGTTCTACAAATCTCCATCCTAGAGAGTCGCATTCTTGTTGTAATCTTTCTTTAACTTTAGCTGTCAGTATTTGGACAAAGTTCTGATTAGTTTTTCCTCCCATATTGAGCTCTTGCTTCTGTCCTTTATTCCAACCAAATGCTATGACATTTATTTGGTGACTTTCGCAATAATCTATGATATTTCTGACAGCTTTATTAACCGCATCTCTCATTCTTCGGGCGCGAGTTTCCGATAACTGTTGCAGTCTTTTTGACGAAAAACCTTGAGGTAGATTATGTCGGGAATGTTCTGATTGAACTCTGGCTTTTTGTTTGTTAAACTCTTGGTTCCAAGATTTCAGCTTATGACCATCAATAATAAATGGCTTACCATTGCTAGAAACACAAGTTAGCCAGTTGTTGATACCATGATCTATGCCCAGAATCCCTGTTACTTCCAGACTACAGCTAGGAGCTTGCTTGGTAAGAGATTCATGGACGTATTCAATCGAGACCTTACCATTTCTAGGGATTAACCTGAGTTCTTTAATCTGGCAACCCTTAAGCCTTTCTGGTAGTGGAATCCACAGAGCATCTGTTCCGAAGTGTTCTTTCCCTTGCTTTCCTAGAGGGAGTCTTACCCTACTGCCGACTATTTTTAAGGCTTGTCCCGGATAGGAAACTTGGTACATACCGCCTTGGGTTCTGTACTTAGGCAATCTGGGTTTTTGATTGATTTCCCCTTTTTTGGCTAACCTTTCTAAGGCTCGGAAAGAGCTGAAAGATTCAGCAACAGATTTAAGAGATTGTTGCGCGACTTGCGAGTAAAGTAAGCTGTAATTATCGTTAGTTTTAGCAATCCTGTACAAGGCTGGATATTTAACCGCACTTTTGTCTTGAAAGTATCGTTGCCGACTTTCGTAAGTCCCGACATTAAACAGATTGTTTGACCATCTCAGCAGTTGCTCTACAATGGATTTGTCGAATCCCTTTAAATGCCAGATATCTTTTTGTACTGCATACATTTGACTTTCACCTCCCTTGATTAATTTTACTGCATTTGGTAGTTGGGAAATTGGTAGGCAGGATAAATCTTGCGATGCCCTTTCATCCCTGCACTAAAGTCACAGGGTTTTCAGGGAGTTTTTTATAATCGAGCAATTTTCGCTGGGCGGTTTTTTATTTTAGATTTTCGATTGTTAACAGTCAACTAATTACCATTCCGATTCTAATGGCAATTCAAAAAAACTCGGACTCAGATGTAGATCGGTCAAATCCGTTTCGCTCAAATAAGCGTCGGTCAAAAATACCCCTTTTAAACTTGCGCCTTTGAGGTTAGTACCTTTCAGGTTAGCACCTCTGAGATTAACTCGGAATAAATGAGCATCGCTCAAGTCTGCCTCAGTTAAATCTGCTCCCTCCAAATTTACTCTCATCAAATCTGCTTTTCTGAGGTCAGCTTCGTTTAACTTAGCGCCGCTGAGGTTAGCTTTTGTCAAGTCTACACCTCTCAAGTCTGCCCCGCTCAAGTTAGCGAACAGCAAAGTAGCTCCGGTGAAATCTGTCTCCCTCAAATCGGCATCCCTTAAATTAGCGCCGCTGAGGTCAGCCCTTGTTAAGTCTACACCCCGGAGGTCAGCAGAACTCAAGTTTACTTGGTGTAAAATTGCGCCGCTTAAATCGGCTCCTCTTAAATCCGTTCCCTCCAAGTTTGCACCTTTGAGGTAAGCTTTTTTTAAGCTAGCTCTGCTGAGGTCTACATTTTTGAGATTGACCGAAGTTAAGTTGGAAGCGCTCAAATTAGCTCCGCTTAAATCTGACCCGTTTAAGTCGGCTCCGGTTAAATTTACCCCTTGCAGCGATACATTGGGAGCAATTAAATAAGCTCCACCCAGAGCGGGGTCAATGCCTTCTGAAAACAAAGTCTTGTTGCTGTAAACAGCTTTTTCTAAAATCGTGGCGTTCAAACTGGCTTCCCTCAAGTCCGCTCCGCTGAGGTTGGCTCCTGCTAAGTTGGCCCGATCGAGTTTTGCGCCAAATAAAATAGCTTTGTATAAGTTTGTCCGCCGCAAATCGGCTCCTTTTAAATCGGCTTCGGTCAAATCTACCATAGCCAGATTTAAGCCAGGGAGCGAAGCATTGGGAGCTAGCAAAAATGCTCCCATTGCACCCGGATCAATATCATCGGGAAAGATAGTCCGGTTGTTGTATACCGCCTTGTCTAAAATGGCACCGCTCAACTGAGAACCGCGCAAATCGGCTCCGCTGAGGTTGGCTCTGGTTAAGTTGGCTTCGTGGAGATTTGCTCCAACTAAATTAGCCTTGATCAAACTTGCTTGTTTGAGGTTGGCGCCCGTGAGCTCTGTTCCTACGAGAGTAGCTTCTCGGAGGACAGCACCGGTCAAATCGGCTCTAGTGAGGTTAGCTAAATTGAGAAATGATTCAGCTAAATCTGCCCCGCTGAGATTGGCGCCAGTAAGGTCGGCTTCGATCAGGTCTGCATACCTGAGAATAGCGTTGCTGAGGTTGGTTTCTCGGAGGTCGGTGCCTCTGAGGTTTGCTCCCCGGAGTTCCGCGCCTCCGAGGTTGGTGCCTTTAAGTGCTTGTCCCCTGAGGTCGAGTCGGTGCAGAAAGTCACCAACGTTCATTTCCATGTCAAATTCGCTCTCTTTAATGCTGAACCTAGCTTGACATTCCGAGGGCTGAATCGGAAATAGGACCAAAACTATAAATTTTTTGAGGTTGAAGCTTGGCGCACACGGACGCGACTTGTTCGAGGGGGAAGGTTTCGCGATCGAGCTGGACTTGCAGGGTTTTGAGCGGATCTGCACCGGAGGAAACCATTACTTCTAATGTTTGCAAATTCGGCTCTGTGCTGATTTCGCTCAGAATTTTGCCGATCGCCTTGACGTAAGGATGGTTTGGATCTTGGTACCAATCGGGGCCTGCGAGTCCGGCTTGATCGAAGCCTAGGTGAACAATGAGGGAGCCTTCTCCGAAAAGGGCTATTCCCACCGGCCGCGCTTCTTCTTGCAGCAGCAAGTGCTGGTTAGCCGCCAAATGCCGCAGTTTTTCGAGGTGTCCGTACCGATTTTGGATTGCAGAATCTTCCTCTTTTCCCTCTGACGAATGTCTTCTACCTTCTTCCTTCGTTTCGTTCCACTGAATCGCCACTGTTACTAAATAAGTTTGCAGTAGCATATGACCGAGTTTTTCGGCTTTTGTTGCCAGATAGATCGAGTTGTAATCTGTGGCTTCAATTAGTAAGGGGACGCGATCGGCTACTTCAATGCCGTAACCTTTCAAACCGGCAATTTTGCGCGGGTTGTTGGTAATTAAGCGAATTTTTTTAACTCCCAAATCGTTGAGCATTTGCGCTCCGACGCCGTAGTTTCGCAAGTCGGCGGGGAATCCCAACCGTTCGTTGGCTTCGACTGTATCGAATCCCAAATCTTGCAGCGAGTAAGCTTTTAGTTTATTTACCAATCCAATGCCGCGACCTTCTTGGCGCAAGTAAACTATGACGCCAGAACCGACATTTTCGATCATTTTCAGTGCTGCTTGTAGTTGCATCCGGCAGTCGCAGCGTAGGGAACCCAAAGCATCACCTGTCAGGCATTCGGAATGCACCCGCACCATCACGGGTTTGTCTTTAAATTCGGCCGGGTCGCCCTTGACAATAGCAACGTGTTCTGAATTGTCTTGGGTGTCGCGGTAGGCGTAAATCATAAACTCGCCGAATTGAGTGGGCAATTGGGCGACGGTTTCGCGGCGGACGAATCGATCGTGCTTGAGTCGGTAGCTAATTAAGTCAGCAATACTGATTATTTTAAGGTTGTGGGTTTTGGCGTACTCGATTAATTCGGGCAACCTCGCCATCGAACCGTCGGGGTTTTGAATTTCGCAGATGACGCCGCTGGGATACAGACCGGCGAGTCTGGCGAGGTCAACCGAGGCCTCGGTGTGACCGGCGCGTTTGAGGACGCCACCGTCGATCGCCCGCAGGGGAAAAATGTGACCGGGACGGCGCAAGTCTTGAGGTTTGGTGTCCGGGTGGATGGCGACTTGAATGGTGCGGGCTCTGTCTTCGGCGGAGATGCCGGTACTGACGCCGTTGACTGCATCGATGCTGACGGTGAAGGCAGTTTGGTTGTTGTCAGTGTTTTTGCTGACCATCAGGGGCAGTTCCAGGCGATCGAGCCTTTCGCCACTCAAGGCTAGACAAATCAAACCCCGCGCGTTCACGGCCATGAAATTGATGTTGTCGGGGGTGGCGAATTGGGCGGCACAAATCACGTCGCCTTCGTTTTCGCGATTTTCGTCATCGACTACTACCACCATGCGACCTGCTTTGAGGTCTACGAGGGCGCTGTCAATTGAGTCAAATTGAAAGGATTGAGTTGAGGTGTTGTTATTTGTCACTGAGGAGTTCAAGCTATAAACAGTAATGTTATGGAAATAGAATGTATTTTCGATTGTAACCTTTTGTTTCCGACAGGGCGATTCCCCAGTCCAGATGAGTTTGACAATCTTTTTAAAGTCACTTACTATAATTATTGCATCTTGTCAACAAAATCTCTCCCAAATATTTCATGAGCTTGACTGAGATCGCGAATATTTTAAGTAAACCGTACTTCTAAGCTCCTAATTGCTTAATTATAATGTTGATTGTTGGGAGACAATGTGCGATCGGGCAAAAGCAATATTGAAATTAGGGTCGATTACTGCAAGATTGTGGCTAATGGAATAGATGATTTTTTGAGGAAGGCTGACATTTTAAAGCTCCGCCCGATGGGACAATATTGATATCCCGTCAAATTATCCCAACCATGAATAATTGGCCGAAATTCCTCCCCGATCCTACATCGTGCGCGAGAGGGTTTGCCTTAAGCATTAGCTTTTGGCTGATTGTTTCTTTACTATGGCCCAATGCTTACTACTATTCCTACAGATTTAGCAGGACGTACTGGTACACCATCAGGAACTCTGACTGGGAATCCCCGATCGTACTTGCTTGGTTGTGCCAAATCTGGTTATTTGCTTTCTATCACTGGGGGGTAACTAAGTTTGCCGAGTGGGTGGAAATTCGCCGGCACAATCAGCAACCACAGGCAATATCGGCATGGCAGCATTGGAGGGAAGGCATTATCGCATTTCTGACGCTACCTGCTGCGATTGTAATGGGAATTCCGGCGATCGCGCTTTTTATGCTGCCGCTCAGAAGCTTTTCGGGCGCGCTCGTTGCTTTAATTCTAGGAACTGCGATCGCATCTGCTTACCTGTATCACTTCCGCTTTGCAAAGCTGCTTAAAACTCTTCTTAAATTCTTATGGATTTTCTATGCAGAGCTTCTAAAGATACTTGAACTTTTGTTAGTTCCAGTAGTAACTGGTACTCCGTTTTTTCTGCTAACTGTTGCGACGGCCGAAATCGTGCCAATACAGCTACTGCCGCTGACAACCTTTCTGTTAGTTATTTGCGTACTGCTGAGCGGGATAGTGGGATATGCAGCTTTGCAGTATTGGTCAGCGCATCTAGTTAATTGGGCTGCGACGTGGTGGCCCGCTGACTCTCCTGGTTACAGTCGCCTTCAAGCCCGAAAAGCCTGGAAACACAACAGGACAGCAACCAGCCAATCTTTTGTTCGGCACACAACCAGTTGGCACTTAGCGGCTAACGACACTACCAACCTAATTTACCTAAACCTCATAGCCAGCGTACTCGGTGCGATCGCTTTTCTGTTGTTTGGAGAGTCTTCAGAAGGGTCAGAAACACAAGAAGAGATTTTAGGATCTGCCGTGGCGCTAGTGTGGGTGGCGGTGTGGCATTTCTGGGGGTGGCCGCGCGAAGTAGAAATTGCTAGAGGTAAGCCGGAGGCTAAGAAAAGTCAGAGTTCAGCTAAGAAAAAGCGATCGCCCAATTCTAATTCACCGCCTCCCAATCCGGTAGAACAAGAGCTAAACCAGCTCAAAGCCTCAACTGGAATGAATCGGATGAAGCCTGTGAGACGATCGGCCCAGCCAACTCCTGAAGTTCCTCAATGGTACGTGTTTCGCAGCGGTGAAGCCAAAGGGCCCTATACCAAATTGCAATTATGGGAGGTTCAGGAAATCACAGCCCGAACCAAAGTGCGGCGCGGGGAAGCCGAGTGGCAGCGCGCCGGTGAAATTCCAGAATTAGCGTCGTACCTCACTCAAAAATAAGACAGTACACGTCACCCCACGTCCATCGGCGTCTAAGACGATCGCACTGCCCAGAAAGTAGCGCTATTCTTAGAAAAGGGATTTGTGTCAGCGAGACTCCCGGAGATTTTTATGAATATTACTTTGAGTCCTGAGCAGGTGAAATTGATCGAAGCGCAATTAGCACTGGGGCAGTTTACCTCGCCGGAAGAGGTGATTACAAAAGCCCTCCAGACTTTGACTCAAACGCGGAAGCTTTATTGCGAGTGGGTGGAAGAGGTGCGCTCTTCGGTGGAGGAAGCGGAGGCGGAACTATCGCGGGGTGAGGGAATTCCTTTAGAGACTGCGATCAAGCAATTGCAGGAAAAGTTTCGCAAGGCACGAGAGGTTCAGGGATGAGCCGATGCTTTGTCTCTCCAACAGCAAGCCGAGACTTGGATGCCATTGGTGATTATTTTGTTGGGCGCAATATTGAGGCTGGGGAGCGATTGCTTCGGGAGTTGGTCAAAAAGTGTGACAATTTAGTCAAATTTCCGAATATGGGGCGCAGTTACGATCAAATTAAGTTGGGACTCCGGGGAGTACCGCTCGATGGCTACATTATCTTTTATCGGGTGGTTGAGAATGGTATCGAAATTTTGCGTGTGATGAGCGGTTTTCAAGACTTGGAGGCAATGTTTCCCGATGAAAACTGAGCGTTTGGAAGGACGGAACGAGAAGTTGGAAACGCTTTTGTGTCAATCTTATGTAGCCGTCCCATCTTTTGTATCTTAACTTTAAGCAGTTAAATAATTCACCCTAAAAACTATTCTCGGCGGGCTTGAACGCTTCTCAACAGCTTTAAATATTCAGGTCAAACAGATTCACCAATCTCGTCAGCTAAACTTTTAGGCAAATCGAGTTCGATAATTGACTGCATTGTCCGCATTTTTCCTAAAAAAAAACCCTCAACTTTGTGAGGGCTTTGCGATGCCAGGAACGAGACTTGAACTCGTGACACGTGGATTTTCAGTCCACTGCTCTACCAACTGAGCTATCCCGGCTTGTTTTTTCGCGCTTTACTATCTTAGCAGACACATACGGAATTTAGCAAGCACTTTTCTCAATTAATTTTTCGATCGCCCGGAACCGCCCGCCTGTAAGCTAAAAGCTGCAACCTAAAATCCAAGAATCGCAATGGCACAGCAACATCGGGACAGCGAGGGCAAGAGTCTGCTTGTCTTAGGCATAATTTGGCTGCTGGGGGCAATTAGCGATCGCCTCTGGTTTGCCCTCGATCGATCTGTCCCGGCGTGGGATCAAGCAGACTACCTGACTAGCACCCTGAAATACTTGCAGGCGTTGCAGCATCCTCAGTGGTTTTCCGGGGAGTGGTGGACAAACTTCTGGCTGCTTTCGACGAAAATCCCGCCCTTGGCATACATCTTAACGGTTCCGTTTCTTCAGGTTTTCGGTACTGGGGGCGATCGGGCAACCCTCGTTCATTTATTATTTAGTGCAATTCTCCTCGCCTCAGTCTACAGTCTGGGCGTCCAATTATTTAACCGGCAAGTCGGTTTGTGGGCCGCTGCAATTTGCGTTTTGTTACCGGGACTTTATCGGTTCCGCTTACAATTTTTGCTCGACTATCCCCTCACTGCTGCGATTACTTTTGCTTTCTATTGTTTGACCATGTGGAAGGCTTCTGAAGGAAGAAGGAAGAAGGAAGAAGGAAGAAGGAAGAAGGAAGAAGGAAGAAGGAAGAAGGAAGATTTTCCCCATTCTCCGGATCTCCCCCTCTCCCCCTCCCCCACTCTCCCCCTCTCCCCGTCGTCTTTCTTTTGGGCGATCGCTTTTGGAATTTCTCTCGGTTTATCAATATTAGTTAAACACACTACCGTATTATTTCTATTTACCCCGATTGTGTGGTTGGCTGTGGGTGCTGTGCGACAAAAAGCTTGGGGAAGATTAGCTCAATTAGCAGGTAGTTTGTTGCTGTCGGTAGCGGTGTTTGGCCCGTGGGCGAAAACCAATTGGCTGTTAATTTTGACCGGGGGAAAACGGGCAACAGTGGATTCTGCGATCGCCGAAGGAGATCCGGCCCTCAATACGATCGACGCTTGGATTTACTACGGTAAACACTTACCAGAACACATTTCTTGGCCTCTGTTACTTATTCCCTTAGTAGGATTGATACTTTATTGGCGTCGTCGGCAAGAGAGTTCGTCCATCTTTTATCTCAACTCCTGTCGCTGGCTAGCTGTTTTCTGGGTAGGAGCTTATTTAATTAATTCTTTCAATATCAACAAAGACGACCGATATGGTATACCTTATTTGCCAGTTTTATCTATTTTCTTAGCCTACTGTTTAACGCTGTGGCCTTCTCGGTGGGGACGACAAATTCGCTGGGGTACAATTGGCTTGGCAATTTTGGCGATGCTGTTCCATATGTGGCCGCTGGGAGGGGCTTTTGGACATAGCTTAGTCCAAATTATCAGTCCCGGCAATTCTAACTATCCTTACTTGGGAAAAGAGTGGCCGCACCGAGAGGTAATTGCAGAAATTATTGATAGGGAACCTTATTTGCAATCTACTTTAGGCGTGTTGCCTTCGACGCCGGAAATTAACCAGCATAATTTGAATTTTTACGGGGCTTTGGCGAATTTTCAGGTTTACGGGCGGCAGGTGGGAACGAATTTAAAAGAAGTGCCCCAAGATGTGCGATCGCTCTCTTGGTTCGTAACTAAAACTGGCCCGCAAGGTTCGATTCGCGAACGGATTAAAAAAGCTCAAAATGCCGCCGTTACGGCGATTGAAAAAGAAGATAAATTTGAGTTAGATAAAACTTGGATTTTGCCAGATTATACTAATTTAAATCTTTATCGCAAGCGAGTGCAGCCTGTCGAAATACAGCCGTTGAATGAAGCGCGATCGCAAGTACAATTAGATCGAGTTACTGTCGCTGCAAAAGCAGTTCCCGGAGTCGCGCTGCCGGTTACTTATACTTGGTCTGGGCCTTGGCAGCAGTTGCAGTCTGGTTTAGTGTTGGTAACGTGGAAAAATCAGCAGTCTGGCGATATTCCACCGGGACAGACTTTCAGGATTTTACACGATCGCGCGATCGCCCAGGGGACTTTGCATCCGGGGATGCTGGAAGCGGATAAATTTGCTGTGGGGTTTCGAGTTGTCGATCGCACGGCGATGCTTCCTCCTGCTAATATTGCACCGGGAACTTACAATCTGCAAGCTACTTATCTAAATCGGAAAACCGGCGAAACTTATCCGATTAATGTGCCTGCCGTTAGTGTTAAAATCGAGGCAGAGCCTCTGGATATGCGTTCTCAGGCAGAGCCGGGAAACGAGGATAATACAGATAAGCCTGAGTTAGATTTGGTAACTCAATTGCGGGCGATGGCGGTTAATTTACCGAAAGGATTGCCAGGTTTAGAACCCGTGTTCGAGCAGATTGGGCGGATCAATCAGTACGATCCAATTCAAGATTATACCGTGCAAGCAGAACAAGCATTAGAATATCGGTTGAAACAGGAACCAAATAATCTAGAATTGGCTTATGCTTTGGCATTTTCGCGAGTATTGCAGCAGAATGTCAAAAGTTCGATCGCTGCCTTAGAAAAAGTCACTCAACTCGACTCAAAAAACCCTTACGCTTACGCCTATCTCGCTTTCGTACACCTGTACGGCTGGCATCCCAAAGCCGCTGAAATAGCCTTAAAACCTGCTATCGCTCTCAACTCCAATTTACCGGAAATTAGAGTTTTAAACGGTGTAGCGGAACTGATGCAAGGTAATCTCATCCAAGCATGGCAAGATTTGCAATACTTAAAAAAACTAAAAATTTAACAATCCCTTTTATTGTGGCACGGGCGTCCCGCCTGTGCTTCCGAACCGGTAAAAAACAGAAAACCAATGAACCAACCAAGAATAATCTCTCTAATTCCCAGTGCCACGGAAATTGTAGCACTTTTAGGATTAACCGATGCAATTGTGGGCCGTTCCCACGAATGCGATTATCCCCCAGAAATCCAAAATTTACCTGTTTGCACTCAGCCTAAATTCAATCCCGAAGGAACTAGCAGCGAAATTCACAACCGCGTGACAGAATTGTTGCAAAATGCCCTCAGCGTGTATAAAGTAGAAATAGATACTTTGGAAAAATTGCAGCCGACTCACATTATTACTCAAGCTCAATGTGAAGTCTGCGCTTGTTCTCTGACAGAGGTTGAACAAGCAGTAAGCACGCTGGTAAATAGCAAGCCGGAAATTATTTCTTTACAGCCGAATCTGCTAGCAGAAATCTGGACGGATATTCAGCGAGTTGCTGATGCTTTGGGCGTAAATGGCAAAAGTGCGATCGACCTTTTGCAATCCCGCATCGATGCTATTACCTCGCAAACACAAGCATCCTCTATTATTACCACAAAAGAGAGACTTCCCAAAGTAGCTTGCATCGAGTGGATTGAGCCTTTGATGGCTGCGGGTAACTGGATTCCCGAATTAGTCGCAATGGCGGGAGGCAATTCGCTGTTTGGAATTGTCGGCGAACATTCCCCTTGGTTAAAATGGGAATCGCTAGTAGAAGCTAATCCCGATGTAATTATTTTCATGCCTTGCGGCTTTGATTTAAGCCGCACTCGCAGCGAAGCAATGCAGATAACTAAATACGCAGAATGGCATAATTTGCAAGCAGTAAAAACGGGGAAAGTTTACATAACTGACGGCAATTCTTACTTTAATCGACCGGGGCCGAGATTGGTTGATTCGTTAGAAATTTTAGCAGAAATTCTCCATCCCGAAATCTTCGATTTTGGCTACCGGGGTAAGGGTTGGCAGCCATTTTTGCCAGTCCCCACAGCTAGCTAAAGCTTTATCAATCAATACCAATTCTGAATTGCCTGCCATACAAATAAGGACACAACATTGTTATGTCCTTACTTCGCCTTCATTTAACCGAATCTGACATCAATTGATGCAACAACGGCTATTTTTACATTCCATCAGGCGGCATCAACACCTTGTCAATTACGTGAATAACGCCGTTGCTAGCTTTGATATCAGCTTTCACAACATTAGCGCCACTGACAGTAACTTTGCCTGCGTTAACTCCCACCTTCAGCGAGCTGCCTTCAACACTTGTCACATCGCCGGATTTCAGGCTAGTAGATACAACCGAACCAGGAACAACGTGGTAAGTTAAGATCTTTGTAAGTAGGGCTTTGTTTTCCGGTTTGAGCAAATTCTCCACAGTTCCTTCTGGCAAAGCAGCAAATGCCGCATCAGTCGGAGCAAAAACAGTGAAAGGGCCTTTTCCTTGTAAAGTTGTCACCAAACCTGCAGCTCCCAAAGCCTTCGTCAACGTCTCAAATTGAGCGTCGCCTGATGCAATAGCGACAATATCCTTCGCCTGAGCCATTGGTGCGGGTGAAGCAGTGGTTTTTACGTTTCCTGCAACTTGTGAAGTTTGAGTTGCATTAGCAACATTGGTGCTGGAGGTGATGTGAGCCCAAGCCGGGAAACCAATCAACGCGCTAGCGCCGATTATTCCTGCGAAACCTGTCAGTTGTTTCATCCAGCTAGGTAAATTTTGATTTTTCATTGCGCTTGCATTTCCTTATGAGATAAAACAGTGAACATGAATTGTTATGTTAGCCAAATCTCGACAAAAGGCAAGGTTGCCAGAGGCTAAGATAGCAAGAAAATTCTCTTGCATCCCCGATCGAACAAAACTTCCTTAATATAACGCAACCTAAGAAATCTGGCATCAACCGCTAAATCTGTAACTCAAAACCTCAATCACCGAACCAGTTTGGGGTAAGTCACTAGATTTGATCGAAATCGTGTCATTATTCACTCGGCGCACCGGTGTACCATCCATCAGCGCCAAGAATTCATCTAGCGGCACCAAATCGCACGTAGCAGCATCGGCGGCTTGGGTTTTGAAATGTGTCGGAATCACCATCTTTGGTTTAAGAAGTTGCAAAGTTTGCTTCGCTTCCGCCGGAGTGTAAGCTTTCGGCCCGCCGCCCACGGGAATCAGCACTACATCGGGCCGCCCGATCAAGATTTGTTCTTCAATGCCGATCGGGCCAGCAACTCCGCCCAAGTGTAAAATCTTAACGCCCGCTTGCTGCCACAGCCAAGCCACATTGACCCCAAATCGCCTTCCTCCCTCACGGTCTTTTTCCGTCCGAATCCCTTGAATCCGCAGCCCGTTAGACTTGTAAGCCCCCGGTTCGTACAAAAGGCCGGGATTGCCCGCAAATCCCTCGATCGCTCCTTCATCGAGCAACCGGCTGCTAATCAGAATCAAATCTGTAGGCACTTTAGGAGAGCGATAGCCTGCCGTACAGCCCAGGGGCCGAAAAGGATTCACCAGCACCCTCGCACCGCCTCCGGCGAACAAGAAGCAAGTGTGGCCCAACCACTGAATCGACAAAGAATCAGCAGTTTGAGCTTGATAGCTTTCCCATCCAGATGGTAAACCAGTTGCTAAAGCTGCTAGCAAACCCGTCTGTGCGTAACGTATTAATTGTCGCCGTTTCATCTTGTGGTTGGGGTTGTCGGGTGTTGGTCGTTTGTTGTTATATCACAAAACACCGTCAGTCGATTTTAGATTTTAGATTTTAGATTTTAGATTTACTTGCAGCATTGAATCTGGAATCTCGAACAGGAGTCTAAAATTTGGGGTTCACCACGACAGGAGTGGGGGGCTTGTATCCTTTTTGAGGCGGTTCAGGTGCGAAAATGTGTACCCTACTCTCACCGTAAGGTGGTATGAGAGCGAACCCTACAAATTCAGAGAAATTTAACTAAAGTCTTTCTAAGAAATTTCGCAATAATTGCTTTCCCGAAGTCGTCAAAATACTTTCCGGGTGAAACTGTACACCTTCAATGTGCGGATATTCCCGGTGTCGCACTCCCATAATAGTTCCGTCTTCAACCCAAGCCGTAATTTCTAAAACTTCTGGACAAGTCTGCTTTTCAATTACTAAACTGTGATAGCGAGTTGCAATCATCGGCGATTCCACGCCCTGAAAAACTCCGACTCCTGCGTGTTCTACCTCTGAAGTTTTGCCGTGCATCAACACGGGTGCAGAAACAATTTTGCCGCCGAATACTTGACCGATACTTTGATGTCCGAGGCACACGCCTAAAATTGGTAGAGTCGGGCCTAATTCTTTGATTAATTCCAGAGAAATTCCCGCATCTTCCGGCCGCCCCGGTCCTGGAGAAATAACCACTGCGGCAGGCTGCAATTGGCTAATTTCTGCTAAGGAAATTTGGTCGTTGCGGTAGACTTGCACTTCGCGGGCTACAGGCAACTCAGCACCTAGTTCTCCTAGATACTGTACCAAATTGTATGTAAAACTGTCGTAGTTATCGATGACTATAATCACGGGTTAAGTTAGATTTTAGGTTTTAGATTTTAGATTTTAGGTTAACTCGCTCCCTGAAAGCAAGGGGTTTCAAGATTTTAGATAGATGCTGAAGATAAAAATAGCTGCAATATAGACGAATAAAACTAAAAATCTCAAATTGGTCATCTAAAACCTAAAATTTGCTGAACCCAATAAGTTACTGACGGGCGATCGCAATTTGAACGACTGCCCACAAAGGAGGAAGCAGAAGTGCAGCACCGACGATGATCGCAGCCATTGCCGATACCATAACTGCTCCGGCAGCGCAGTCTTTGGCAATTTTGGCTAGTTCGTGATAAGATTGCCCGACGGTCAAGTCTACCACCGATTCGATCGCCGTATTCAACAGTTCCATTGCTAAAACTATGCCAATGGTGACGCCGATCACAGATATTTCTACAGGTTGGAGTTGCAAAAATAGCGCGAGTCCGATCGCCAAAGTGCCTATAACTGTGTGAATCCGAAAATTGCGCTGAGTTGAAAAAGCATAACTCAGACCCCCCCAAGCGTATCTAAAACTCGTAGCTAAGCTAGATGCGATTTTCCAGGACAGCTCTCGGTTGTATTTCAAGGCTTTTTTCGGCTCCTGGACTGTCTGGCTAGAAGAGTCTTGAGGCATGGGCAGAAACTGTGCGATTTGTGATGAAATTGAGGGTCTATCTAGTGCCATAAAGAACCAACTTTAATTTACAGAGATGAATGAAAGCTAAACTTTTCAAATTAACTTCATCAAGTCTAGGTAACTTTTCTAAGTTTTTACTAAAGTTTTGGTTTAATTTCAGAAAGTTATGTTGGGCTTGACATGATTTTTTAAATCAACATCAACTTCAGTTATGCTGTTTGGATCGCAAGACCGATCGCCCGCAGCAATGTTTCTTGTTGATCGAGCATTTGAGTCAGACTTTCTTCATCCGGGTGATCCCAGCCCAAAAGATGCAGAAAACCGTGGGCTGCGAGCCAAGCGAGTTCGGTCTTCAGGGGATGTCCTTGCTGCTGGGCTTGTCGGTTAGCTGTATCGATCGATATGACGATATCACCCAAGTATAAGGGTTCAGATGACTGCATCTCCTCTAGCTGAGGACAGTCTACCTCTAAAGATGCGAAAGCTAGTACATCGGTTGGTCGATCGAGCTGGCGGTACTGGAGGTTGAGGGCTTGCATATCGGGATCGGCGGTTAAACGCAGACTGACTTCGTAGCCCGGAGCGACTGGCACATAATCTTCCTGGTTTTCCAGCCAAACGCTAAACCAATTTTCCCAGGTTTCGGCTGAAATCTCCCCGCTGGCTCTACTCTCAGGGAGGTTGGAAGCGTCGGCTGACTGGTGGGCGAGCCCGTAACAGTCTTCGACGTTCACCTCAATTAACATTTTTTTGCTCTCCTGTCAAGGGATATATTCTATTTTTTTACAAATTCCAATTGCGCGATCGAACGGCAGGGGATTTTGCTGTTGCTGGAAACATACCGTAATCTGTTAGAGATGGCAACAGGCAGGCAGAACAATCAGCTTAACTCTCTATTTGTGAAAAATGAAAATAGAGATCGAAATGAGAGGCTGATTGTTGGCATCCCGGATTAAGAATTGAAATAGCGATCGAGAAAAGCCAAACCGACGAGTACGCCTAAAAGTCCTGCGGCTGTCAAGGCAAAATGAAACAGAGAAGTCGCCCGCTTGCGAACCATGTTCCGCATCGCCAGCTTGACATAACTCGGTGGAGGTGCAGTGTTTGTCGGCGCTGTCTGGGTTTCGGCGGACTCTTCGGAGGCGGGAATTGCTGAGGGAGGTTGACTCATAGTGGTTAGTTTAGAAGGTTAACAGAGGGGCTGCTGAGAACAGACTCGCCCCGATGTTAACAAATATGTAACGTTTTGTGTAGGTGTTTTGAGTTTTTCGATCGCCCCGGGCCCATTAAAGGGGGATTATACCAACAGATTAATGTGCGATCGGGCTGATTATCAATTCGATATTTTATTTTTATCTTCAGATACACGAGGATAAATTTAATTCCCGATCCGTGTTCATCAGCGCTTTAACAAAAATTTTTAAATTGTCAAGACGCACAATCAAGCGACACTCATTTGAGTTAACTCAAATGAGTGTCACCAGAAAAAGCGACTGTTAACCAACCGCGACTGGCAGTTATTCATAGATATAGCCACGGAAAAACAGAAACAAAATTTTCCGGCTAAATAACCCAAGCTAAAAGTTAAATTACTCGCACAAAAACATGGAAGTTTCCACCTTTGAAATCCTCACCGCACCGATCGCACCTGTGATGGGCATCCCTCCACAACTCATCCCAGTGGCTCGTCGAATCGTTCAGGGATATTTTCTCACCATCTCCAATCTCGAAGCGATCGACTTGCGATATCGGATTGAGTTTACCATCAGCTTACCCGTGCCGGCAGATCCTAATAAAATCTTGCTCAACAACGCTTTCTTAGTTGTTGACGTTGAAGGCACTAACATCGAGGTACCTCTGACTCAGCAACCTGGGAAACCGAAGGTATATCGCGCATTTTTCACAATACCCGCTCACAAAACTGCATCTGTTCAATTGTTGCCCATTCTGCCAAAAACTCTGACTCCAGGTTTGTTGGAAGTGCGCGGCTATGTCTCGCTATTTGTGCCAGCGCGCTCCATCTTTCCAAAGCCTCAACCCCAAAGCAAGAAACCAGTCAAGGTGTTATTGAATCCCGAAATTCGCGGTACTTTCTTACCAAACGATTTCCCATCACCAACTTCAACTTTACCAGACTTCGATCAAATTAATTACACTTTAGCGATCGCCAGTGGAAAAGGCTTGAACGAGATTACCCCTGAACCAGGTAAACCAATTATCATCGATTTACAAATTGTTGGTCCAATTTTGGAAGAGTTACGCAACGGTAATTTGGACTTGGCTACTTTGGAATCAGACAATTCAGAAAAAGCTCAACTGCTAGTGCAACTGCTGGCCCAACTCGATGCCAATGATGTCAATTTGAAAGAGCTAAATACAGTGATGGATAAATTTGATATTCCTGTCAGAATGTCTCGCGGCTAGAACTGTTAAAGGGTAAGTAACTGTAGGGTGGGCATGGCCCACCTTACGTTGGATTACGTTTAATTACGCCCAATTATACACTCAGTGAGCTTTCTTCAAATGTCGAACTCATTTAAATTTCAGCCTGTTTCTTTTAGTTGGGTGGCTGTTCATCCGCAGCCCAAAGGAGTTGTTCAATTTATTGGTGGAACTTTTTTTGGTAGTTTGCCAACTTTGTTTTATCGATATTTTTTACAGCAGTTGTTTGAAGAAGGTTATACCGTAGTTGCTTTGCCGTTTAGATTTACTTTTCGTCACTGGCCGATCGCTATTGGGTTATTAAAAGAGCAGGAGGTACTGAGAACAGAACTGACCGAGATTGCTCAAAGATTAGGCTATGAAAGCGAAATTTATCAAGAACCATCGAGTTATTTTTGGGTTGGTCACAGTCTGGGATGCAAGTATATTGCTCTTTTAGAATTTTTAAGCGACGATCGGTATCCAAATATTGTGGAGAAATTCTGCGATCGCCCTGACTACGAACGGATTCAAAGGTTAATCGAAAATCTGGGCATCGACAGACCTTCAATTAAAGACCAGCCGTCCTTATTAATTGCTCCTGATATCAGCAATACAGAGAGCGCTATTCCAGTGCGATCGCTAGCAAAACTGTTAGACAAATTCCGCTTAGGAGTGCTACCAACCCGAGAACAAACTCAATGCTTTATTGCTAATAGTTCTCTGTTTAATTTGACGGCAATAATTTCTTTCGAGCGAGATGATATTGCTGGTTCTACCAGTGATATCAAGAAAAGTCCAGAACAACAAAAAAACAGCGATGTACTTTGGCTCCTACAACAGCTAAGTAATAGAAAATTGCCTTTATTGAGCCAGGAAATAGAAGGCAAACATTTAGAGCCGATTGGTATCAAAATCGGTTATTATATTGTTGACCTCAATCCTTGGGATAAATTCATCAAACCTCTGAAAAGCCGATTTCTTGAATATTGGTCTGTTCATTTTTTGGATGCTTTGAAAAAGCGGTTAGGCGCTTAAATATCGGTTGTTATTTGCGATCGCCCTTTCAATTCCCTCTCCTCCAACCAAACATCCACCCAAACAGCATCGGTTTCCGACAGTGGGGGAACTGGTGCGGCGGTATAATCTATTCTAAAGTCATAGGCGGGGCGATCGTAAACCCCATTTAATAACGCTTGTAAATCTACAATTGGTTCCGCATCACCCGCGCGCAAAGGCAACGCAGAGGATTGTGAAAATTAAATACACAACAGCTTATCATTTGCCTTAATTGTGGAACGGGCGTCTCGCCCGTTAAGTGAATCGTGGAACGGGAGAGACGCCCATTAAGTTAATTGTGGAACGGGCGAGACGCCCGTTATAAAATATGCGGTTAAAATGACCTAAAAATCGCCGTAACTACTAATAGCCGCCTGCAACCTCCCAATCACTTCATCAACCGAAATCGCCCCCAACTCCCCAGAAGCACGAGTCCGAATATTCAAACTATTCGCCTCAACTTCCTTCGCACCCACAACACCCATCACCGGAATTTTATCCTTCTCAGCATTGCGAATCAACTTGCCCAAACGCTCGCTATTCTCATCAGCTTCAGCGCGCATTCCGAGCAGTTTCATCTTCGCGGCCACTTCCTTCGCAAACGGCAAAAACTCCGCGCTGACAGGCAACAACCGCACCTGAATCGGCGCCAACCACAGCGGAAAATCCCCCGCATACTGCTCGATCAAAATCCCGATCAAGCGTTCCAAAGAACCGAAAGGAGCGCGGTGAATCATCACCGGACGCTTGCGAGTGCCGTCTTCAGCAACGTATTCCAAATCAAAACGTTCTGGCAAATTATAATCTACCTGAACTGTTCCTAATTGCCATTCTCTATCCAAAACATCTTGGAAAATGAAATCGAGTTTCGGCCCGTAAAAAGCCGCCTCCCCAATTCCCTCAAAATAATTCATTCCCAAAGTTTCCACCGCGCGGCGGATTGCACCTTGAGCCTTTTCCCAAGCTTCATCGGAACCGATGTATTTCTCTAAATTGTTCGGATCGCGGAAGCTCAAACGCGCCTTAAAGTTTTTCAGTTGGAGACTCTTGAAGACTGACAGAATCAAATCCACCACATTCAAGAATTCAGCATCTAACTGTTCCGGCGTGACAAATAAGTGGGAATCATCCACCGTAAAGCCGCGCACCCGCGTTAAACCGCCCAATTCTCCCGATTGTTCGTAGCGGTAAACTGTGCCGAATTCCGCTAGACGCATCGGCAATTCGCGATAGGAACGCAATTCGCTTTTGTAAATTTGAATGTGAAAAGGGCAATTCATGGGTTTCATCACAAAACCCTGTTCGTTTGCTGCCGCTTCCTCATCCTCCGCCATCAGCGGAAACATATCTTCTTTGTATTTCTGCCAGTGTCCAGAAATTTTGAACAAATCGACTCTGGCAATGTGCGGAGTCACTACTTGCAAATAACCGCGCTTGATTTGTTCTTGTTTCAAGTAATCTTCTAAAATACTTCTCAAAACAGTGCCTTTGGGCGTCCACAAAGGCAAACCTGGCCCAACTGGATCGGCAAAGATAAACAAGCCTAATTCTTTGCCTAATTTGCGGTGATCGCGCCTTAATGCTTCTTCTTTGCGGTGTTTGTATGCTGCTAATTGTTCGGGAGTTTCCCAAGCAGTGCCGTAAATGCGCTGTAATTGAGCTTTGGTTTCGTCGCCGCGCCAGTACGCACCTGCTAGGCTTTCTAGCTCGATCGCCTTTGGATTCAACTCACTGGTATTATCCAAGTGAGGCCCGGCGCACAAATCCCACCATTCCTCGCCCAAATGGTAAAGAGTAATCGGTTCGATCAAACCTTCTAAAATTTCTAATTTGTAAGGTTCGTTAATCTCCTTAATTCTGCGTTCCGCTTCCTCGCGGCTGACTTCTTCTCGAATTACAGGCAATTTACGGTTGATGATTTTGATCATCTCTTTTTTAATGGCTTTTAAATCCTGTTCCGTAAAAGGTTCGGGAGTGTCAAAGTCATAATAGAAACCGTTTTCAATCCAAGGGCCAATTGTCACTTGCGCCTTGGGAAATAACTTCTGCACCGCCATCGCCATAACGTGGGAGGTGGTGTGGCGAATTTTTTTTAGTGATTCCGACTCACTCGTGCGGGGCAACTCAATTTTAGCGGACTCTTCTGGAGGGGACATGGATTCTGAGCTAGACATCGGCTGAATTAGCAATTAATTTAGTGGCAGTTGCTTCTATATTACTCAGATTGCGACAGCAAGCGCCGACTTCAGGTTGGGGGACACCCTGGGAAATTAGGTCATTCTGGGCATTGGGCATTGGGCATTGGGCATTGGGCATAGTTTTTTTCTTCCTTCTTTCTTCTTCCTTTCATCTGTTACATCGGAAGAAAGCGAATCCTTCGCCGAACTTCCTTCTGCTATGAGCTATTGCTAGCGAGTCTGAGCCGATATTGCACAATTTGGGGATTTCGACTCAAAAATCGCTGCTGGCACAGTTAAATTTATTCACACCCACCGGCTAATTGTTATTAAATTATTGAATTTTTGTTAAAAAAATGTTACAATTTGTAAAGACCGTCTAAGACTATAATAGATAAATAACCCAATTTTGATCCATGCTTAATTCCAACTTGCCCGAATCAGAATTGCTCAAAGCGTTACTGGAACCGCTGTTAGAGGATTTCAATTACTGGTTCGACCGATCGGCAAAACTCTTAGAAACTGAGGAAATTCCCTTTCTCAGCGACGAAGATCAATCTGACTTGCTGGCGCGAGTCAAACAGGCTCAGCAAGAAGTAGGCGCGGCTACAGCTCTATTTCAAGCAACCGGAGGTCAAGTTGGGATTGAAACAGCAGCACTGATGCCCTGGCACCGACTACTCGCCGAATGCTGGCAAGTATCGGCGCGCTTTCGCTCATTGCAGTCAGCTCCCCCTGGAAAATAAGGAACCGAGTTCAAGTTAAATTTGCAGTCAAATCCCCAACTTTTGGAAATGTGGCTGCTGACTTGACAACCTCAAACAGATTTCCAGTTAATAAGTTATTACTTGCTGAAACACTTTTGTAAATTGCTGTGTGGCTGTTTAGCCCGGAGGAGAAGAGAATGTTGCACTTGCTTTATATTTTAGCTTTTACCGTTCTTGCCTTTCTGGCAGTCGGTAACTTAATCCGCAGTCTAGTCACCGTAGGTATGGAGTCCCAGCGCCCTCAACAGTTTAGGGCAAATAATCCCTACGCATCCTATCCTCGCTATCAATCGGTACCGCATCCAGAACTTTTAGACGAATACGGAAACATAGTTAATGAGCCGCTTTTAGTGATGCGTTCGCTGACTGTCCAAGACGCCCGCGAACAATTAGATGCTCTCTACAAATCATCTCCGGGCGGCAGCGATGAAGGGGGCGAACTAGCCTAAGACAACCACAGCCACAGCATTTATACTTAGGCGCGATGCCTCAAAAAAAATATAGGACTTACAAGCTAGGTGTCAGAAGCCCGATTTATTCATAGATGGTGGGTAAAAACCGGGTTTCTTGGGCTCAGTCGTCAAAATAATTGGTCGTTAGTTTTTAACTAATGGCTAATTATTTGCGCTTTTTTAAAGTTTAATTACCGATTAACCAGATCGATAGCCAAAAAGCGATAATTATGGCACTGATCTCCAATAGAGCGAGGATAGTTTGACACTCAAGTACAGGGAAACTAGGAATCTGGGCGGGAACGGCGGAGCGAAGTTGGGCGAACACCGGGGTACCCCAGGAGAGCGAAACCGATTTCTTTGTACTTTACTTACCGAGAAAATGGGTTTAAAGCCCTGCCCTTCTAGGGCGGCTTTTTTCTTATCAATCGTGTTGTCCCTTTGTAACAGTATGGTACAATACTGAGACAAGGAGGTACTACAAGTGTTTTCTCTAACCTACGAGTTTAAGCTCAAACCTACCGTCAGCCAAGTTTCACTGTTTGAAGACTGGCTAGAACAGTGTCGGCGGGTGTATAACTACGCACTTGCTGAACGGAAGGCTTGGTATAAGTCTCGTAGTTGCCTGGTTAATGCTTGTTCCCTACATTCCGAGTACATTATTCCTGCTGATGCTAAGCGTCCTACTTATGCTTCTCAGTGCAAAAGTTTAACAGCAGCAAAAGAAAAAATCCCCGCTTTGAGGGTAGTTCAATCGCAAGTTCTACAACAAACACTTAAACGGTTAGAACAAGCTTTTGTTTCAATGTGGGAGAGAAACTTTGGCTTTCCTCGGTACAAGAAGCCTGGTCGCTGTAAATCTTTTGTTTTTCCACAACTGGGGAAATCGCCTTTGAAAAACGGGATGATTAACCTACCTAAAATAGGTTGGGTTAAGTTCCGACAATCAAGGGAGATACCTGGTGATGCCTTGGTGAAACAAGCTCGAATTGTTAAACGAGCTAGCGGTTGGTACGTGATGCTTAGTTTGCAATGGGGTGTATCTGTACCTCAAGCAACAGCATCAGGAGAAGCAGTAGGAATCGACGTAGGATTAATCAGTTTTCTCGCTACATCATCTGGGCTAACACTACCAAGACCGAGGTTTTTTGTAGACCTTCAACGCAAGCTTAAATTGCTGCAACAAAGAGTCAACAGAAAGAAACTTGGGTCAAATAATTGGCGTAAAGCTCAAACGAAAGTGGCAAAACTCCATGAACATATAAGCAACACCCGCAAGAACTTTCATTGGCGTACTGCTCACTTGCTTTGCAATGAGGCAGGAATGATATTTGTTGAAGACTTAAATTGCAAAGCTCTAGCTGCGGGAATGTTAGCCAAGCACTGCCTAGATGCGGCTTGGGGACAATTCTTCAACATTCTGAAACAGTGTTGTTTTAAGCGTGGAGTCTTTTTCAGGGAAGTTGACTCTAGAAAAACAAGTCAAATTTGCCCTAAATGTGGAGTTGAGACAGGTAAAAAAGATTTGTCAGAACGTATCCACAAATGTAATAGCTGCGGGTATACAACTGATAGAGATGTTGCCGCAGCCCAAGTAGTTCTACGACGAGGACTTGCAGCGGTAGGACATACCGTCAAGATGCTTAATGAGGGCAAGGTCGTTGGACTCCCTACGAGTTAAGAATCTTCGCGCTTATAGGGCGGAGAGTGTCAACAAGTGCTGTAAATCTATCAGATACTGAAGAAGGAGCGCTCTAAAGCTCCTATCAATCCTGTTTTGTCATCGGCAAAAATGCACGTTTAAGGCTAGATGATCGTCCCTATTTCGCTACTGGCAGAACTTCTGCAAGCTTTGCCCCAACTGCGGGCACAAATTTATTTCAAATCTTCCATGACAGCCTTGTCTCACGCGATGGAAGACTTAGTTTTGGCGGGTTCCGACGACGAACCCCTAGTCATTGCAAGCTTTCAGCGAGAGCGCTTCTACCGCCAGGAAGCTCACCGCTACCGGCGAATTGCCTCACGCTCGTCTCAGGTATACGTGCTGGCAGCACCGGAAACTGACTTTAAAAATGCTTCGGAGTATCACGAAACTGTGGCGTTTGCACCGGATGACGGATTAAGTAAAGAGTGGCACTTAGTGGTGCTGGGGCAAAACTACTCAACTTGCCTGATTTGTCAAGAAAAAATTGTGCCGATCGACAACCAGGACGATCGCGGGCCACTGTTGATGGATCAAGCTCGCAGATTTGAAGGAATTTGGACGTTCGATCGCGAGGTAAGCTCCAAAGCTGCCGCATTGTTGCTCGATAGAATTGTCAATTATCGCCCGGAATTGGCCGAAAAGATCGATCGAGCCCGAACTACTTACAAGCTCAAAACACCGAAAAAAACGCGGAAATCCGCCGCTTCCAAAGCGACCAAACCCGACATCAGTAGGGGGAAAAACTCAAAAATTCCCAATCCCAAATTGAGCGATGCTTTTACCGAACGCTTAGTAACCTACTTGCAAGCAGGCCAGCACAAACTGCTTAAAGCATACGCCGCCATCGCCGCCCAGGAACGCAAAGAACGCCTCGTAAACTTAATTACAACGGCAATGCGGCAGTCTCTCAACCCACAAGAAATCGTCGAAGTTGCAGTCCAAGAACTGGGCACTGCCCTGTCAGCAAGCCGATGTTTGATTTATCGGTGCAAGGCCACAGATGTGGCGGTCAAAATCGATCGCGAGTTTTTGGCTCCCGGCGCTAGTTCCATGCTGGATCAGACTTGGCTGTTGCAGGAAAATCAAATATGGAGCGACGCGGTGGGGCGGCAAGAGCGAGTTTACATCCAAGACACAGCACAACACCCGTTGATTGTCAATACACAATTCCTGGAAAAAACTGTAAAAAATTGGCAAATTGTCTCTTGGTTAATGGTGCCAGTGCTTTATCAGGGGCGGGTTTTGGGAATGGTGGAAATGCACCAGTGCCGAGCGGTTTTACCTTGGGAAGAAGACGAAATTGCTTTAGTAGAGGCGATCGCCACCCAACTCGGAGCCGCCTTAATTCAAGCCGAAACCTACGCTCATTTAGAAGAACTTAACCAACAATTAGAAGCATTAGACCGCACTCGCAGCAATCTAATTGCCATCACCGGACACGAACTCCGCACTCCGCTTTCTACGATTCAAGTTTGTTTGGAAAGTTTGAACTCCGAACCGGATATGCCCCCAGAATTGCGGCAAATCATGTTAGAAACTGCCCTCGGTGATGCCGATAGAATGCGGAAACTCGTGCAGGATTTCTTAACTCTTTCTCACTTAGAAAGCGGGCGAGTCCAATGGAATGTAGAATCGCTGACGCTGCAAGAATGCGTTGATTTGGCCCTCAGCAGCGTGCGATCGCGCACGGTCGATCGACAGTTACCGGAAATTATCGCCGAAGTGTCCGCAGAATTGCCTTTAGTGCAAGCTGACGGAGAGTGGTTGGTGGAGGTGCTCTCCAAACTATTAGACAACGCTTGCAAATTCACCACACCTCAAGGAAGCGTGACAGTGCGAGCCAAATGCAACGGTTCTCAGATGGTGGAAGTGCTCGTAGCTGATACTGGGAGGGGAATAGAGGCGAACAGTTTAAAAGTAGTGTTCGATCGATTTTATCAAGAAGAAGGAGCTTTGCGCCGCAGCGCCGGCGGTACCGGTTTGGGATTGGCAATTTGCAAGCAGATTGTTGCTGGCTGGGGCGGTAAAATTTGGGTAGATTCCGCAGGGAAAGACCGAGGAAGTGAATTTCACTTTACTATTCCCACTGTTTAGACTCAATTGATACAGCGTATTCCTGGTTTATGAATTACACCGCGCAAAACCTGGTTTCTCTTTACAGTTCTCGCATCCTTACTGATTCTGTTGCTCGAAACCCGGTTGATCGCGATCTACATCTACATGAAACATAGTGTAAAAAACCGGGTTTCTGGGAGTCTGATCGCGCAAGAATCGATCGAGTTATATCAAATCCGCGCTTCATCGTCGGACGTAAAGCCGAATCAAGCTGCCAACAAATAATTCGCGCAATTTTGATTTTTTTGACCCTTCCTTCAACAGTCAACAGTCAACAATGGTGAGGAGTGCAACTGAAATCGATATTAATTGATTGACCCAGATGCGATAGCACAGAAAAGTTTTCACTGCAGAACCAGGCTCCGCTGCTACACCCTCTCCCACCCTGTGATATCGGCCTTAAAGGTGAGGTGGCCACGCGGTGTTCAGCTTTAAAATAGAAAGTATCAAAGCAGATTTAGGATGCGCTTACCGTCTTAAACCCGGTTTGGCGACAGAATATCTAGGGAGGCTGCCGAAAATTAATATTAGTTTAAAATAAGAATCCAACTGTAGGTACGCTGCAAACCCCGATAGTAATCAGTCATGCCGAATCTAAAATCTAAAATCTAAAATCTAAAATGGTATAAGTCTCTTGTCCACAAGTCGTGAGATGGTAAAAGGCGCTCGAATCTGTTGAGGCACTGCCGACGCCAGTGTTGATTCGTGAAAAGTTGAAAATGCAAATGTTTCGCCCGGAAAAACTTTTTTTCCAGAAGAATACTCAAACCTAGAGGGGAGGAAAATCGATTATGTCACCTACAACCCAGATGAAATCTACTCAACCTATGGCCAACAAGCCACAACTACAATTAGGTTCTGAAGGTAAAGCGGTATTGGAACTCGAACAACTGCTAACAAAGTTGCAACTTTATCGGCATCCTGCTAAAGGAATTTTTGACAAAGCAGTTGAATTTTCTGTGAAACTGTTTCAGTTTCGGGTTTTCTTGTCGCCGGACGGTATTGTCGGGCCGCTGACTTGGCAGGCGCTTTATACTGGAGCCCCAGTTAATATGCCGGTACTCAAATTCGGCAGTTCTGGGGAAGCAGTCGCTACTGTTCAGGAAGTTCTCAAAATTTCCCAGCATTATGGCGGTAAAATTGACGGCGACTTTGCTACTTTGACGGACAAAGCTGTTCGCGCATTTCAAAAAAGCTTTGGGATTGAGGCCGACGGGATTGTCAATCAAGAAACTTGGACTGCTTTGAGCCAAATTCCGCGCGGCTATGACCCTAATTGGTTCTTGACTTAGGGTTGACGCGGTAAATTGTTCGATCGTGTGTGGGGAGAAATGGGGGGAATGTGCGATTATTCGGGTGCCCCACAAGCACCAGAATAATTGCTGTTTTTTTTGGATTATTTTTTCGGAATTCGTGCTGCCTAATTTAGTTTTCTAAGTTTGGTGGAAATTACCAATTATCAATTATCAATTATTAATTACTAATTATCAGAAGAGATCGATCGCCAAAAAACTGTTAACTTTCCTTACAATTTCTACAGCCGTGTCGCCTCATGATGATACGATGCCGTAAAAATCCTTTGGATATGTTTATGGCAGAAGAACTCACTGGACAACCCCCTCTTTTCGGCGGCAGCACAGGCGGCTTGCTGACCAAGGCGCTAGTTGAAGAGAAGTACGCTATCACTTGGACTAGCCCCAAGGAGCAGGTGTTTGAAATGCCTACGGGTGGCGCTGCGATTATGCGTCAAGGCGACAACTTGCTGCATCTGCCCCGGAAGGAGCAGTGCATCGCTTTGGGCGGCCAGCAACTGCGGGCTAAATTCAAAATCACGAACTACAAAATTTACCGCGTGTTTCCAGACGGTACTACTGAGTACCTGCATCCCAAGGATGGCGTGTTCCCTGAGAAGGTGAACGAAGGTCGTCCCTACAACGGTAAGATTGACCGCAATATTGGCAGCAATCCAAATCCGGCTAAGCTGAAGTTCAGCGGTAAGAAGACTTTCGACCCTTAGACCATGACTGCATGGCTGAGCAAAACATAGGTAATCTTCCCTGTAAGGCTCAGCTTGTAAACTTGTTTTTGCAGTAGTATTCTGACGCGGGAGGCTTAGCCCGCAGCGCCAAAATACTACTGCAAACTTCTAATCTTATTAAAAGTTAATAGTTAAATTAAAAATGAATGTCGTAATCAGGCGAGCGCAGCCTTCTGATATCGATGTTTGCGCTGGCATTACTTATGAAGCTTTTAAAGATATTTCCGATCGCCATAAATTCCCTACAGATTTTCCAACGCTGGATTTTGCAACCGAAATAACGGGCTTGCTAATCGAGAGTCCGGTATTTTTTGGGATCGTAGCCGAGAGTGAGGGTGCGGTTGTCGGCTGCGGGTTTATGGACGAACGCAACCCGATTCGCGGTATTGGGCCCGTCAGTGTCGATCGAACTTTTCAAGGCCGCGGCACGGGACGCGAAATCATGAAAGCTTTGCTGGAACGGGGACAGGACGCTGTGGGTATCCGTTTGGTTCAGGAATCTTTTAATATGGCGTCGCTGTCGCTGTACGCTTCCTTGGGTTTTGAGGTGAAGGAACCTTTCGTGTTAATGGAAGGGAAGTTTCGCAGCCAGCCTCCGCATGGGTTTGAGGTGCGGCCGCTGGCTAGTGAGGATGTTGGTGAATGTGCGGCTTTGTGCAAGAAATTATACAGGTGCGATCGAACTAGCGATATTGAGTACGCCCTGAATTTCTTTTCTCCTTGGGTTGCTTGCAAACAAGGTCGGATTGTGGCTTATACTTGTGCGGTGTCGGCTTTGAGCCACAGCGTCGCAGAAACTGAGGCGGATATACAGGCTTTGCTTTTGGGGGCTGCCGCGTCGAACTCCGAAGCACAGGTTTCTTTCCACTTGCCGGTGCGTTACGCAAGTTTGTTTCGCTGGTGTTTGCAAGAGGGGCTGCGCGCGCTCAAGCCGATGGCGGTGATGGCAGTTGGCGAGTATCAGTCGCCGGAGGGATGTTGGTTTCCGTCTTTCGTTTATTGAACCCAAGACGGTTAGGACGCTTTTAATCGCTGAAATCCTAGGATTGCATTTTCCCTCTTCCTGAAATCCGTTACATCCGTTACATCCGTTACAGAATCCGTTGCCGAACTTCCTTCTTCCTTCTGATATATATGATATTTCCCGATTTCTCACAATTCTCGGAACTGGCGAAACAAGGCAATTTTGTACCCGTGTATCAAGAATGGGTTGCTGATTTGGATACGCCGGTGTCTGCGTGGTATCGGGTTTGTGCCGGTCAACCTTACAGTTTTCTGCTGGAGTCGGTGGAAGGTGGGGAAAAACTTGGGCGTTATAGTTTCTTAGGGTGCGATCCGTTGTGGATTTTGGAGGCAAGGGGATCTCGCACAACTCAAGTTTACCGTGACGGTTCCGAAAAAGTATTTACGGGCGATCCGTTTGTAGCTTTAACTGAATGTTTGCAGTCTTATCAACCGGTGAAATTGCCGCAGTTGCCGGCGGGAATTGGCGGGTTATTCGGTTTTTGGGGTTACGAGTTAATTAAGTGGATAGAACCGCGAGTTCCCGTGCATCCAGCAAGCGAGAATGATTTGCCGGATGGATTGTGGATGCAGGTTGATAATTTGCTTATTTTCGACCAGGTGAAGCGGAAAATTTGGGCCGTCGCCTATGCGGATTTGCGCGAGGTTGGCGTTGATTTGGCCGATGCTTATCAGCAAGCGTGCGATCGAGTTGGCAAGTTAGTTCAGAAGCTGCAATCGCCGCTTTCCCGGCAATCTACTCTTATAGAATGGACTCCTCCCAATAACGGGCAAGATTCCCGTTCCACAACCGGAAATACAGAATTGGCTTACACTAGCAATATTACCCGTGAAAAGTATTGTGCCAATGTCTTAAAAGCGAAGGATTATATCAAAGCCGGAGATATTTTTCAAGTAGTTATTTCGCAGCGACTAGAGGCTGAATACAGTGGCGATTCTTTTGCACTTTACCGCTCTTTGCGTCTCATAAATCCTTCTCCTTACATGGCTTATTTTCATTTCGGAGATTGGCAGATTATCGGTTCGAGTCCCGAAATTATGGTGAAGGCGGAAAATACTGCTGATGGCAAAAAGATTGCAACTTTGCGACCGATTGCCGGCACTCGCCGCCGGGGTAAAACTCCTCAAGAAGATGATGCTTTGGCTGCTGAATTGCTGCAAGATCCCAAGGAAATTGCGGAACACGTCATGTTAGTTGATTTGGGCAGGAACGATTTAGGAAGAGTTTGCCGAAACGGTACTGTAAAAGTTGACGAATTAATGGAAATTGAGCGTTATTCTCACGTCATGCACATTGTGAGCAATGTGGTGGGAGAATTGGCTGAGGATAAGACAGCTTGGGATTTGTTGAAAGCTGGTTTTCCTGCGGGTACGGTTAGCGGTGCTCCGAAGATTCGGGCGATGGAGATTGTGCACGAGTTGGAAGGTTGTCGCCGGGGGCCGTATTCTGGGGTTTATGGGTATTATGATTTTGAGGGGCAATTGAATAGTGCGATCGCCATTCGGACTATGGTTGTTCGCTCTCAAGGAGGCGATAAACATTCGGTTTCTGTGCAAGCAGGTGCTGGTTTGGTGGCAGATTCTAACCCGGATATGGAGTACGAAGAAACGCTGAATAAAGCCAGGGGAATGTTAGAGGCAATTCGCTGTTTGAAATAGTGAGGCGGAGCCTCTGGATCTGTGTTACCAGGCAGAGCCTGGTAACAAGAAAACAGCAGTAATTATTGCATTATTGTCCAATTTACCTAAGCCCCTAATATTCGAGCGACCAAAACTGCAACATCAGGAAATGCCAGCGGATTAATATTACCCTGAGTCAGAGTTTGTCTCGATTGATATCCTTCATTGGTAGGCTCTCGAAATACTATTAATTCCCTAGTTCGCAAATTGACAACCCAATACTCAGAAATGTCGGCTTCCGCATAAATCTTGCTCTTGATTCCCAAGTCTTTGCTCAGAGTATGATCCGAGTATTCTATCAGCCAAAAGATGTTTTCTGGATAGGGATGATGTTCTCGGTAATCTTGTCCCAAACGTTGAATTACAGCGATATCGGGTTGTGGCTCGGAGTTGCTTGGTGGCAAGATAATCGGTTTACCTTGGCGGATTTTAGCCCGATCACCCAGCAAATAAATTAGGTACTCTCCAGCCTCATCGCTAGAGTAAGCATGAGATTCTCCTTCGGGAGCCATTTCAATTATTTCTCCACCTATTAATTCAACGTTTCGCCCTTCCAGAATGCCGGCTGCAATGATGCGGTGGTAGTCTGCAACCGTCCATTTTACAGTCGTGACGCTCACGGCGATTACTCCTATGTTTTTATTGTTATTTTAACGGCTGTCTTGCGATCGATGTAAAATATCAGTTATTGACTTTTACTAAAGGCATAATTATGAATTTTTATATAGTTGACGTGTTTGCGGAGTCAAAATATGCTGGCAACCAGCTAGCTGTATTTTGCGGTGCTGAAGTTGCCGAACTATCTGAGGCCCAAATGCTGCTGATAGCGAGGGAAATCAATTATTCAGAAACTACGTTTATTCGATCGCCCGATCCGCGAGATGGCGGCTATGACGTGCGGATATTCACGCCCAAGAAGGAATTACCCTTTGCGGGTCATCCGACTTTGGGCACTGCGTTTGTGTTGCAGCAAGAGATTATTCGCGAAAAGGTCGATCGAGTAATTCTCAATCTAGCCGTCGGTCAAATTCCAGTTACTTTTAATTATCACAATGAATCGGCAGATATTTTGTGGATGCGACAAAACCCGCCTAGTTTTGGTCAAGTTTTATCAGCAGAAACTCTGGCAAATGTCCTAAATTTAGCACCAGATGAAATTGATTCCAACTTCCCAATTCAAGAAGTTTCTACGGGAGTGCCGTTTATAATTGTCCCATTAAAAACTCTCGCCTCGCTCAAAAAAGCTCAAGTCAACTTAGATAAATATTTTGAGCTAGTTGATACAATGGAAGCGAAAGAAATTTTGATATTTTGCCCAGAAACCTACAGCGATCTTAATGATTTAAACGTGCGAGTTTTTGCCCATTCATTAGGAATTCCAGAAGATCCGGCTACTGGCAGTGCTAACGGCTGTTTGGCTGGATATTTGGTAGAACATGATTATTATGAGGAAGCAAAGATTGATGTCAGAGTTGAGCAGGGTTATGAAATAGATCGACCTTCTTTGCTGTTGTTACAAGCCGCCACAAATGAAGGGGAAATAGAAGTTTTGGTTGGTGGTAAGGTGGTGATGGTTGCTAAGGGAGAATTTGTGTAGAATATTTAATGGCAAATTATTAGTCGCAGATGCAGACACCTAGATTTAGATGCTTATTTGGCGATCGAGATGTTACAATTTTGCTAATATGAGGTAGCTCATATTCATTGATTCCCGTGATTGTTAGGCTAAAAGAGTCATCCATACCAGAGACTTTCCAATGCTGCAAACATTTTCGCGGACTTTAAATGTATCCCCTGACGCTTCAGAAGCCCTGCTTTCACTGCCCTTAACCAGCTTGCTCGATTCACCGGAATTCAATCAATTATTAGGAAGTCTCGATACTGCTTTACTCAAAGAAACTTTGCCAACTGCTGGAACTGTTTTAGCTCAAAAGTTGCCGCCTTTTTACGACTGGTTGCAAACAGAACTAGGAATTAAAAACGTCCCTGAAAGTCCAGATCATACTACGAAATGGGTAGTCGGTTTTTTGAAGAATCAAGAAAGTTTAACTCGTTTAGTTGATCTGCACAAATCAATTCCTAGACAGGCATTAGAACGAGCGATCCCTCGTTTAGTTAGCGCCTTTGATGAGGTTCAACCCACCGCTGTAAAGCAAGAATGGGAAAAAGCGATCGCAGCACTTTGTTTGGTTCTAGCCGTCGCAGCGCGGGAAAACCAGCCCTCTGCGACTTGAAGCAATTCTGTCTTAGTTTAAACAAAGCGCTTTTTTCGGAAAATTTGCAATTGAGTACGATCGATCTGAACGACTACTGGCCGCCGTTTGTTCAGGACGATCGCATTGTGTCTGTTTAGCAAAAGCAACTGAGCCAATATTGCCACAATTGCGCGTCTTTTGAGAAACTTGCCTTCAAAACGCGCCATTCGGACGATCGCCTCTTCGATTTTATAACAACAGCTTTTCCCCTTCTGGGAAATCACAAAAATCGTTCCCGGTATGTAATCCCCTTCATTTGCCCAGAAAGCATACCTTTCGCCTAAAGTAAAATAGTGAAAAACATTCTTAGCCGTGGAAGTTTTAGCTAACTTTTCCGAAACGCCCAAAGAATTAAAAATTACAGTGGATCTAATATAATCCGGGTATTTTGCTGCTATTTGCTGAGCAACTTTGCCGCCCAAACTTTCTCCGATGACATCCGGCGGATTCCCGCTGTGAAATTGCTGCTTTATCCAATCAATAGCACCCGCAGTTTGCGCCGATTTTAACTGGCGTTCTAGTTTGGCCATAAATACATCGGGCGTATCTTCCAAAACGCGCTCGAAAGGATACCAAGAACCGTATCCGCGAATCACGAAAACAGGCGGATTATTGCCAGAAATGGGGATGCGACTTTCAGCATAAAAACCAGTGCGAGAGTCTTCAAACACTTTTTTTATGATATAATTTCCATCAATAACTTGCCCTTCTTCGTGCCGAATGTAAATTGAAGGATTATGGGGTTTAAAAGTATCGTGCAGTTGGGGTTTGGCAAATTTTTCATACAGGTAATCTAGCAAGTGCCTTCCCGTTTGGCGATCGACAAAATCGAATTCTGTTCCTTTCATTATCTGGTAGCCGCCGATTTTACCAACAATATTTAATGACTACAAACAATCTACATAAACTCGCCCCCGCACAACAGATAACCCACATCAAATTTTACTTATATCAAAGGCTAAAAATGTACATCGGGATTTATCGTTGGGCGAGGGCGGGTTTTAGATATTGTCAATTATTAGCAAATATTGTATGTGAAACCCGCCCCTAGCAAATCATTTTTACAAAACTCGCAACGTGCTAGCAACACTATCGACTCCTTCCATCGCGCGAATGTCATCGAGTGCTTGTTGAAAATTACCTTCCCTAACATCGTGAGTCACGACGACAATTTCTGCTAAATCGCCGTGAATTCCCGTCTGCACAACTGATTCCAAACTAACTTTGTGGTTGCCGAAACAAGTGCCGAGTTTGCCAATTACGCCCGGAGTATCGCGCGTCAGAAAACGGGCATAAAAGCGAGTAACAAGTTCCTGCATCGGAGCAATTTTGCAGTAGTGTTGGTGACTGCAACTCAGCAAAGGATGGGGAATTGGAACAGTTTCGGTTTTCAGGATGGCCGCCACATTCATGATGTCGGATACTACGGCGCTAGCTGTTGGGCCTGCACCCGCGCCGCGCCCGTACAGCATCAATTGCCCGATCGGCTCTCCTTCGACTAAAATTGCATTGTAAACCCCGTTAACACTGGCCAGCGGATGAGTTTTCGGCACAAAAGTAGGATGCACTCGAATTGACAGCAGTTCGCTTTCTGCCTCCGCTTGCTTGCCATTGTAGGGGGAGGTTTCTTGAGCAATAGCCAACAATTTAATCACAAATCCCAGCTTGTCGGCGTAGTCAATATCCGCCGCACTAACTTTTCTGATACCTTCGCAATGAACATCTGCTAATTTGATGCGTCCGCCAAAAGCTAGCGAGGCTAAAATAGCAATTTTATCGGCAGCATCTAATCCATCTACATCTGCTGTGGGGTCAGCTTCAGCATAACCTAATTGCTGAGCGTCGGCGAGCACTTCGGCAAAGTCTGCACCTTCTGTTTGCATCCGCGTCAGGATGTAATTAGTTGTGCCGTTGACGATGCCGGTGACAGTTTGAATGCGGTTTGCACCTAAAGATTGTTTGAGGCTTTGAATGACCGGAATGCCGCCGCCGACAGCAGCTTCTAGCATTACGTAAACGCCTTTATTGTTGGCGGCCTCGAAGATTTCATTACCGTAGCGGGCGATAACTGCTTTGTTGGCAGTGACGACGTGCTTGCCGCTGGCAATAGCTTGCAGAATGAGCGATCGCGCCGGTTCCAATCCGCCAATCAGTTCTACTACAATATCAATTTCCGGGTCAGTTGCGATCGCTTCTAGGTCAGTTGTCAGCACATTTTCTGGCAATTGTAAAGACCGAGTTCGAGAAATATCGCGCACTCCCACCCGATAGATTTCCAATTCCTGCAACAGCGGATGGCGGCCATCTGGGGAGAGCAAAATCTCTGCTGTTCCCGCACCAACTGTACCCAAACCTAGCAAACCAATTTTGAAAGCCACGACTTTGACCCGTTGAAACTCACTTCATCTAGAATCATTGTATGATAACCGCGGCTTCACTGAATACCCAGAGACCCGACTTCTTAAAAAAGTCCGGGATCTACATGACTAATTAATCCAGATTTTACATGGCAATTTAAAGTTCTGTATCCATCTCTATCCCCATTTCTCGCAGCCGCTGCGCCAATCTTTCGGCCCGCTGCCTTTCTGCATTAACTTGCTGTTCTAGTTGCTGATTTTGCTGTTCTAGTTGCTGTAGCTGTGCTTGTTCTTCTCGAATTAAATCTTCAACTAGGGGCGGACATAGCACTTGATTAACCGATAAAATAAATTCAGCGAACTGTACAGACTGAACTTGCTGTCCCGGCAAAAATTCCTGATGAGAATAACTGCCTTCATTTTCCGGGCGACTGCATACTCGTATTTTCGGTTGATTTGGGTCTACAATCCAATATTCAGGGATATCAATTAAGTCATATTCTGCCCGTTTGCGAATGTAGTCGTCCCGCCAATTTTGACTGGTAACTTCGATAACTAACAGCGGTTTTTCTTCAAAGTCCAAGACTGCGGAACCAGGTTGGGCACAGACTTGTTCCCAAAGACTCTGAGTGCAAATCACAACATCAGGAACGCGCGCAGAGTTTTCTTCGGTTCGGACTGCGGTAGTCACAATTGCAACTATGGGTAGGTTGTGTGCTGCAAAAAAGCGCCGGAACTGATAAACTAAAAATTCACAAATTTTGATATGTATTGCTGTAGGTGTTGGCATTTCGATCAGATTGCCCCGATATAATTCATAACAAACACCCGATTCTCCCTGATAGTTCAGATATTCTTCAAAGGTGAGTTTTTGGGTAGAAGTTATAACCATGTCAGTTATCTCCCTTTTTCGGTGAGCTTACTGTATATTTTACACTTTTTGTGGGTCGTTCAAGCTTTTCCAAACTAAAAACTTTTTAAAACAATTGTAGGGCGAGCAAAGCCCGCCCTACAAATCAGATTAAATCAGGTAACACATTAATAAGTTTCAACGTGCCAACGGTGCTCTTTCTTCAACTGTTTCTGATAGGCAGCCCACTCAACGCCATACTTGCCAGCCGCGGCCGACATTCCCTCATCAATTCCGCCTTCCATGCCCTTCAAACCGCAGATATAAGTGTGAGTATTCGGCTTTTGAACCAATTCCCACAATTGGTCTGCGTTCTCTTGAATCCGGTTTTGAATGTACATCTTGCCGCCGTCAACATTTTTTTGCTCGCGGCTGATGGCATAAGTCAAGCGGAAATTATCGGGGAACTCGCGCTGCAATTGCTCCAACTCTTCCTTATAGAGAATGTTGGGAGTGTAAGCAACTCCAAAGAACAACCAAGCTAAACCTCTGAATTTGTAACCGGGATTGTTTTCTTTAAACATCCGCCACAAATAAGCCCGGAAAGGAGCAATACCCGTACCGGTACCCATCATAATCACGGTGGCTTCCTCGTCGTCGGGCAACAACATTTCCTTGCCTACGGGGCCGGTGATTTTGACATCATCTCCAGGTTGTAAACCGGTGAGAAAAGTCGAACAAACACCAAAGACTTTTTCACCTGTTTCTGGGCTTTTGTACTCTAGGCGGCGGACGCATAGAGAAACTGTTTTGTCGTCTACATCGTCTCCGTGACGGGTGGAGGCGATCGAATACAGCCGAATTTTGTGAGGTTTGCCGTTTTTATCCGTCCCATCGGGAATAATCCCGATACTTTGACCTTCGAGATAGTGTAACTTGCCTCCAGAAATGTCAAATTTGACGTGACGGACTGTACCCTCGCCGCCTTCTCTGACCAATTCTTCTGTAGAAATGCACTTACCAATATAGGGATTGGCCGGCTTGTAGAGGTTAACAGGAACCTGAACTTTTTCCTTGGCTTGAGTCATGGGCTTAGTTTTTTCTCCAGATTTCTGACTCTGTAGCCCTGCTTCTGGTGCGACTTTGCCATTTGTTTCGGGAGCGCTGTTTGAGGGGCGAATGCTGACAATTTTGCCACCCATCCGAGCAATCCGGCGCATTTCCTGATTCATGCGCTCGTAGGGCACGGAGATAAATACGCTGCCACTACGGCGAATCGGGCTACTTGTTTGGTCAGTTGCTTGGCTCTGACGCATACCCTCCACTTCGTAAACAAAGATGCGGCTGCCTGATTCTGAGTTTGCCGCAACACCAGATATGCTTGGGCTGTACATTTGTTGCTTGTCCTTCACGATACAGAGTTATAAAGAAAGAGAATGTGACGTTAGACTCAATTTACTTTTTTCTTAAGGCCATCGGGACTAATTGGCCGCGCCAATTTTTGGGCCTCGCCACGCCGGCGGGAGTGTTGAAGTTGCGATCGCTCGCGTATCAAATCCCTACTAGCCGAACGCCGCGCTCACCGAGCCCTGTTGCGTTCGGCTGTTGACCTATAGCTATTGTTGTCTGCGTACTGCAAATATTTTACCCGATCGGGGGATCTGCCCCGATAAGTCCTTCTGATTTGGGGAGCGCCCCACCAGAGAAAGGAAAATTTGAGCAGTTTAATGAGGCTGAGCTTGTAGGGGGCGAACGCATTCTGGTAAGATTAACCACTAAAGTTAGTATTAATTACTTGCCTTGAAGATTGCTTGGGTCTGCCCGGGCAGGCAGTCAACTCACTGCTGTATGCTGGTGAGAACTCGATCCTCTCGGGGTAGCACAGCAGCACAAAGCCTGCTTGCCGCTACCTGCGGGCTGAAATTTTGTGGAATCTAGACTTGAGTTAGTTAGTAAACAGTGATTTTGTTAGAGGGAAACTATGACCAGTAAGCCGGATCGCGTGGTTTTAATTGGCGTTGCCGGAGATTCCGGATGCGGAAAATCTACTTTTTTACGCCGATTGACAGATTTGTTCGGGGAAGATTTCGTTACTGTAATCTGCCTTGATGACTATCATTGTCTCGATCGCAAGCAGCGCAAGGAAACAGGGATTACAGCCCTTGACCCCAGAGCGAACAATTTTGACCTGATGGCTGAGCAAATGAAGGCTCTCAAAGAAGGTCGGGCGATCGACAAGCCGATTTACAACCACGAAACCGGTCTGCTCGATCCTCCTGAGCGGGTAGAGCCGAATCACGTGATTGTGATTGAAGGGCTGCATCCCCTTTACGACGAGCGAGTTCGATCGCTCCTCGACTTCAGCGTCTACCTCGACATCAGCGACGAAGTAAAAATTGCTTGGAAAATCCAGCGCGACATGGCGGAACGGGGCCACCGTTACGAAGACGTGCTGTTTGCGATAAATGCTCGCAAACCTGATTTTACCGCCTACATCGACCCGCAAAAGCAATATGCTGATGTGGTAATTCAAGTGTTGCCGACCAACTTGATCAAAGATGACAAGGAGCGGAAAGTTCTGCGTGTGCAGATGATCCAGCGCGAAGGCATCGCCAATTTTGAGCCTGCGTATTTGTTTGACGAAGGTTCAACAATTAACTGGGTTCCTTGCGGCCGCAAGCTGACTTGTTCCTATCCCGGAATTAAGATGTACTACGGGCCTGATGCTTTCTACGGTCACGAAGTCTCGATTTTAGAAGTAGATGGTCAATTCGAGAATCTCGAAGAAGTTATTTACATCGAAAGCCATTTGAGCAAGACTTCTGCCAAGTATGAAGGCGAGTTAACTCACCTGTTACTTCAGCACCGCGAATATCCTGGTTCCAACAATGGAACTGGTTTGTTCCAAGTGTTAGTCGGATTGAAGATGCGGGCGACTTACGAGAAGTTGACTGCAAAAGAAGCGAAAGTGGCTGTTAGTGTTTAGAACGCAGACATGAAAGATTTGGGAGGCGCAATTGCGCCTCTTTTTTTGTGGAGAAATGAACCGCAGAGGGCGCAGAGGGCGCAGAGAAGAGTTAGGGGAGGGTGTTTGGAAGTAGAGAGGTTAAGAAGGTTTTTCCGGCTTCATTCAAGTCGCTATCTAGGGGGAAAGTTAGACTGCGAACTCGAATATCGTCATTTTTTATATCTAGTGGCTGTTGGAGGTTTTGCGGGTAGACGAGAATTGCATTTTGGCACTTTAAGGCATTAGCGTAAGCAACTATTTGATGAATGTCATTATTGGCTACTTTATCGGGAGCTTTGTATTTTGTATCGAGGACGTATTGGACTTTTTTTGTTTCACTATCGCCTAGGAGTAAGTCAATCCGATCGAAATAGTTTTGGTCATGTGTGACTCGGTGCTGTTGTTTGAGAAAAAAGCCTTTTGGTGTATTTGCTTTGAGCCATTCAGCGACAAATTGTTCATATAAAGTAGCCATGTCTATGAGAAAAGGGAGCATTTCGCGATCGCCTGTTTCGTGACTAGGCCCTGTGTTATCTAAAAAGAATCGACATAAGGCGTGTAAAAGTTGATAATCTTGATTCAAACGGTGATAATTTCTATCAATACAAGCTTCTGATTTAAAAAGTTTTAATGTAACAAATCCTTGGAGTGCGTGAAAGGCTTTTCGCACAGTGGATGAAACAGATTCACCGCACAAACCGCTGCGGCCAATGATGAAGAGTGTCCAAGCCAGAATTTGATTATCTTCGATGTCACCTGTTTGTTCGTTATAGTGGCATTTTAGTTTAACATCCCAAGGTTTTTGCAGGGCTGACCGCAAATCGACCCGGCCGCGAATGTAGGCGAGTCTTTCTGTTTTGGATAAGTAATCGCGATATAATCCTTTGCGACAGCGTTCTAGAATTTTTTGGGCAAGAATGTTAGCTAATCTCTCGTAACTTTCTTGTAAAGATTGGCACTGAATCGATCCTTGGGGAAATTTTATATTAAGGTTGTAGGCATAGTCAAGCATTCCGAAGAGGTTGTGTATGGGAACCTTTGGGCCGATGGCGATGTGAAATTCTGGAGTGATGGGAATGTTGCCAACTCTGCCTTTAGATTTTAAGTGCCATTGATATTTTGTTTTAAAGTTGGGAAATTCTATCTCGATTTCCTTTGCATAATTATGGTATATTTTTTGTCCTACTGATTCGGGAATTGAGTCTTGTTCAAAAGTTGCTAATTGATATTCTGTAAGTTCGATAATTCGGCGGGATTCGGGTTTCATAATTGTGGTGGATGCAGTAACGCCACTCCATCAGCGTTAATGACGGCGTTAGATTGTCAATAGCCCAATTTTGTCTTGATTTTATCCCAGAGAAATTCATCCATTTTTTCCTGATTATCAAAGAAGTATTCTTCGAGGTATGGCTCAATTTCCATTTCCCAAATATCTTGGATATCTTCAGCTAAGGTTTTTGTCAAAAAGAAGGATATCCCTAGTTGATAGTGTTTGTTGTTAATTGCGCGATTGACATCTTCTAGAATGCTAGTTAATTTATCAACTGGAAAACCTGTTTCCTCTCTGTGGTGATACTGTCGCAGCACTTCATAATTGGGATAAACGGGAATGAATGCGAACCGGCGGCGGAGTGCGTTATCGACTAAGGCTATAGAACGGTCTGCGGTGTTCATTGTGCCGATAATGCGGACATTTGTAGGGATTCTAAATTCTTGACCACTGGCTAATTTAACGGTGCGATAGCGGTCATCAAGCAAATACATTAACTCTCCAAATACCTGAGATAAATTTGCACGGTTAATTTCATCAATAATGATAACGCAAGTGCCTCGACGAGACTCAGCTTTTGTGCAACATTCGAGGAATCTACCGGGAACTATGGGATAGGTTAATTGGTCATTTTGACTCTGCGGCCGGATACCTTGAATGAAGTCTTCATAGGTATAGGCTGGATGAAATTGTATCAGTTCCCAGAAGCCATCGCCGCCACCGATTAAATGTTTGGCTAGTTTTTCCGCTATGAAGGTTTTTCCGGTTCCGGGCGGGCCTTGCAGGATAGCTTGTTTCTTGCGGTGGATGGCGCGTATGCAGCGCTTTAGTTCTGTTTCGTCAAAGCCAGTTTCTTCGGCACATTGGTTCAAAAGATATTCCGGTTGCAACTGTACTTCTTCTACAGCGTATTCAAACACAATTGCCTCATCTAATAATGGCACTTCGTTACTAGGAAAGTCATATTTTTTTATTTCTACCAGCCAGTGGCAGAACATATCAAATACATCGTCCTCTCGGATAGATGGAACGCCAGTCTGCTGCATTTCTTTAGTTAATTCTTTGATCAGCTTGTGTCCGGTTAAGTTAGCATAGGAGTAGTCTATTAGCTGTTTGCTGTACGAAGTATTGGCGAAATAGTTAATCACCTGTATTGACTTGTCATTAATCGCGAGAAAGTCATCGGGACGGAGAGCATTGAGGATAGGCGTTAGCATTCCTATCTCGCCGAACAAGGAGACCCGCATTTCTTCGGAAAACTCTCTAGAGACCAAATATAGCTGACTCGGATCATCGTTACAACAGCAGACTAAATAAAAAATTAATTCGGCCATTCTTACTGGCGCTATTAATGACAATTTTTTATAGGATTTTGAATTCCATAATAACCCTTTTATTATGCACGGATTAATATGAATCCAGGCTCCCCTTTGTCGATTAGTAGGAGAGTCTTCGTAAGGTAGAAGTTTTAACATTATAGATTCAGTCACATCTTCTCCTGACTCAGCAGCAGCAGCGATCGCTTCAAAATTTCGACGCCCCTGCTGACGCTGCTCCTGGTAAGCCGCTGTGTGACGCAACCCATCGGGAGTGTATGGATATGAATTGACAAATTCTTGAAATAATTTGACAAATTCAGTCTTTTTTTCCGCTTCCATGCTATTCTCAAATACTGTCGATTATTTAATAATTTTTAGCAACACTTCCTTCCTGTCTAACGTTCTCCTAATGAATTGACAATTTTAAACTGGCTAGCTGTCAGATACCGAAAACTCTGCGGCGGTTTAAGGTTAGGTAACTTGTTTCTTAAACGATGTAACTCTACTGGCTGACTAAACCTATGAATATCTTTTAAAAAAATGCCTACACCTATTTTTACACCTTTGTAATAATCATAAAATTCTTCATTGCTAATTCCTGCTATATTTTCAACTTCCTCCCAAAGATCGGCGATCGGTTTTTCAACAATATTATCCACATTGAAGGAACCAACTACAGCTTTTTCTGGAGATGAAACATAGATTACCACTAGATCTCCTTCATTCAAAAGTCGAGGTCTAACTCGGCGCAGTTCAACTGTTTTTGTATGGTTGAATATTTTAGTTGCGTACTCGGGACGAATAGATAATAATAAGATATTTGACATTTGTAATTGTCCTCATTCTAGGTCTCGGTTCCTTCTTTGTAGATTATTCCAAAATTAGTTTTTGAAATCCTAAATACGCTTTGAACCGTTGTCGGCTTACCCAGTATTCCCTGAATTCTATTTAATGTCAATGGGTTAGTAAAAAGCTGAGTGTGGCTGAATCTGAGCGCCATGATATCTGCGTTTGCTTCGTCTTTGGCTATTTTCATTAAATCTTTTAATTCGTACACTCCTAAGCTGCGAAATTGTCGATAGAGTTTGTCCGGCTTGTCTATGATAACTTCCTCTAGTCTAGAGCAAGCTTTAACCTCTTTTGTCCCCAGAGTAAATGATGAATTGGAGCTGACGTACCATAAAATTCTACCAATAACACCCGGTCTGAGACCACCATTAGCCCACTTGCTTCTATAATATACAAGTTCCCGTTTTAGCGCTAGCTCCATTTGAGAGCCAAAAATGTACTGCTTAGCTAACTCTTCATCGAATAAGTCTTTTGCCCATCTGGGTTGAATGGGAATCATGAAAGTAGGGAGGTCAGCATCAATAATCTTAGCAGGCCAAAGGCGACGTTCAAGCTCTGCCATCGTTCCTATATCTTGAATTAATTCGGGAGTGTTAAGGGTGTCTGCAATTTTCATGCAGAAATTATATTCTTCCCCTATTTTTGCTAGGGTTGCCAGTTTGATAGACAGATTTGCTGCTGTTTCTGCTACAGGCGGATTTGCCTTTAAATACCCATTTTCAACTCGAACAAAAGCATTTTCTTGAATAGCTTGTATAACAATTTCATCGAGATGCTGGTCAATAAGTCTCGTAAATTGCCTGTTTTCTTTTACTGAAACTGATATGGAGTGGAAAAGTAAGTACCGTGCAAGTGCCGCTGCTAGAATACCGCGTTTAACTCGGAGCATTGTAACTTCTAATTCGTGATTTTTATGTTGACAATAGGCAATTAAAGCAAGGGGTTGATTTTCACCATCTAAAACGACATGACACTTAAATTTATCTGGATTGGCAATTATCTGGCGCAGATTTTTCTGAAAATCGGCTATTTTTTCTGCTCTATCAACCGCATAAAAACAGTTTGTTAACAGTATTTTATCAAATTTGCTATCAATTAGTTGAATGGTGAGATTCTGTATGCCGACAAACCGTACCGGTTGATATTGAGTATCTCTGCGAACATCATCCAGTTTAACAATTAAATCTGTAGGAGTCATAATTGCTAAACTAAAGTTTTCATAGACGGCATCTGCTAAAGCTAATATTTTGGGATCGCGAGTTAAAAAAATTAAGTAATCAGCAGCAATAGCTTGTGCTAATTGACGAACTAATGCTTCGTTTATTTCATCAAGATTGATACTGGAAATTAGACGATTGAGAGACTTAAATTTTGTTTCAAAAGCCTGCCGCTCGCAGTGGATTTTAGTAAAAGTCTCCCCTAACAGGCGTTTACGCTTTCGGAGATGGACATCAGAGATCGCGTTTATTGCCTTAAAAATCTCATCGGTAATACACAATTCCAAATAATCTTGTAACCAGTCAGCAAGTAGAGAGTCTGATTCCGCGCTTTCAATATCTTCATTGCCGTGCAATTCTAAGAAAATACTTGTATCAATAACAGCACAAATTTTAGACTCAAGTTGTTGTGCAGCAGCTTGAGAAAATATAGTTGGATGACCGTGATCCAACCACCAAACAGTAAGCAGTTTACCCTCCTTACTTCTTCCAGGCCGATCGTTGAGAGGAATAAAACCCAGTGTTTCCCACATTCTGTCTATTCCATAATCGCGACGGCATTTGAGTTGAATTCCATAAAAGTTCTGAGTTTTTTGGCTGAGGGAATTGACTAGCTGTTTAGTAACACCGCTGCCGCGATATGCAGGATCGACGCAGAGATGAACGATAACAATAATGTTGCTGCGACGCACTGGTCGGTAAAGCAGATAGCCAATGCAATTTTTTTGAGAATTGAGTGCTATAAGTATCACCCGATCTCTTGCACTTTTGCGGAAAGCACCTTCTGTAAAAAAACCCAGAGTTTTTTTATTGGCATCACCTAGGGCTATAACAGTTTCTAAATGGGGGGATGTTTCGTCAATCTCTTCAATCGTCACCTGTCTTTCTTCTGTCACTTTTTTGTACCTCCTTAAGTTACCGCCATACCTCAGTTTGATCTAAATTTACTACTGAGTCAATGATTTGGGTGGCTATCTCGCCCTTACTTCCCTCTCAGTATCACATTACAAGCGGCTGGGAAAGTCGGGAGTCATAAAGTACGATCGCACCCCCCATCCTTACCCACATCAAATGCCCTGCCAAACCAGTAACACTGGCAAAACCGCTAACAACAGTTCCCGGAAAATTTAAACTTGTGTCGAAATTATCTAAACGTGCTATATTCAACTCCGTAAACCCTGAACTGCCCTTTCAGGTATTGCAAATTTATCCACGAGTCAACTGAATGCTCTCTACTTTCAAGAAACTAGCTTCAATTGCAATCTTCTTTGTCGCCGTAAAACTTTTAGTTAACTATCCCCCTTTCAGAGAAATAGAAAATTATATCGCAAATAGAAACCCAGCAAGTGCCACCTTAGACGCTGGAACTCAGCAGCAAAAATCCAGCAGCCCGCCTCCGGTAGTTCCCAAAAAATCACCCGAACAAAAGTTTGATGTAGTAGTATATGGTGATGAAGTACCGGGAATATGTGCGGCGATATGGGCTAAAAAAACTTTAGGCCCAAAGGGCAAAGTTGCGATCGTGCGATCGAACTACGGAAGAGATCCTTTGGGCGGCTTACTCACCCGCGGCGGTTTAGCTTACATAGATTTAGATAAAATCCCCGGTTGGTACCGCCAACCCTACGCCCAATGTTTTAAGGAATTCTTAGATAAAGCGAATGCGCGCGAATCTTGCTTAGACCCAAAAAGGGCAGATCAAGCTCTCAGACAAATGCTTTCAGCAGCAAAAGTCAGAGTTATTTCCAACTCAACTCTTACTCCCCACGTCGTAGATAAAAAAATCGAATATGCCTCAGTAAAAGGCAGCACATTAAGAATTAAAGCCCACTCTTTTATTGACGTAACTCAAGACGCGGAATTAGCCAGAAAAGCCGGATTATCTTATTATACAGGATATGAATCTCAAAATATAAAATCTAAAAATGAAACTTTAGCAGTCTCTGTAGTTCCGACAATTACAGGTATAACGATGTCCGAATTCCGCAGAATAGAAGATGAAATTCTCTACAACAAATCTTTGGTAAAAAAAATCAAAGAAAGCATTACAAAATCTAAAGATCCGGCCAGTACGAAATTCTGGATGAGGAATTTCTGGAGTACGATTTATCAGCCATATACAGACGGCTACGACATCAGAAGTGTAGCCATAGGAGCAGCATATCACATAGACAGAAATCTGCCCTTTAATCAAAATAAAGGATTCTTTTTTGATAAAGGCAATGTCTGCGTTTATAACAAAAATGTGCTGTCCTGGAACGGTTTTCTGTTTAAATACCAAGTTGACCAAATCATGAAGATGGAAGCTAACGGCAGAAAACCGACTCCTGAAATGATTAAAGAAATGTCACATCTCCAACACTGGCTACAAAAGAAGTCTGGTAAAGATGTGAGAGTATTTATTCCCGACGAGATTTATATCAGGCAAACTTTGAACGTTCGCGATGTGGTAGATCCGCTGACGGGGAAGGAGATTATCAAAGGGGGAACAGTACCCGAAAAGTCGATCGGCAGTTTTTCCTACGATTTCGATATGCGGGGCGGAGTCAAGAATTTATCTGCGAGAATTCCGCCGCTGCCAGTGTATAATTTCGGCATAGAAAGCGCTTTGGCTAGCAAAGTGAATAATTTAGCTATTGTCGGGCGATCGTCCGGTTATGTCGGTATGGCTGTATCCGTCGGGCGAATTGCGACGGTGAATATTTATCAAGGACAAGGTGTGGGCGTGGCCGCTGGTTTGGCTACCAAGTTCGGCGTGCCGCTGAATTCGATTACTTCGGCTGAAACGAAAAAAGCTCTGGAGACTTTAACGGGGAAAACGACGTATTTGTCGGGGAGAGATACGAGTTATGGAGTGGATTATAAGGAAGTGAAATAATCGAGGTATAGCAGTCGCCCGTGTTGCTATACGATAAACTTTTGTTTGAGTTTGAGAACAAAAAACGCAATTCCTGGAGTTTGATAGCTGTTATTCATTGCAATCCTTAATTATTGCAAGTTGTTTTACCAGTAGGACTAAGGCAAAAAGAAAACCGATTTCTCTGCAAAATCGTGGCTTTCTCCGATAGAATGCGGGTTTTGGATTAGGGATTTCTGTCAAATAAAATATTAAAAGGATTTTACCACTGAAGATGTCGAAACCTCTTCAATTCCTTCCCACATTTGAGCAACCGAAATGGTTTGCCCAGTCATGGCTTCGTGCCAAGCTTGCCGAAAATCTTGTAGAAGCGCTGCTTTAGATTGGCCCTCTCCGTCAATTTCTGAGGGTTCTGGAATACTAAAAGAATTAGCAGGAGGCATCTCTTGGGTTTCTGCTGAGAAAACCTCTGGCAGATTATTTTGCGAAATGATTACCCCCTGACGTTGCTTTTGGCTTAGAAACTCTATAAAACTCGCAACTAATGCCAGATGTTCTGGAGAGAGTCGATCGAGCCATCGATCGATTTGATGTCGAAGTGCTGCTACATTCATAATGCCATCAAACCTTTTAATTTTACCTTCATTTTAACGTAAACCCGCCCCGCCTTGAAGATCGCTCTTCCCTCTGTCTCTGACGCAGATGCGCTTCAAAACTCTTCTCCTCCCTTCTATGGCACAATCTAAATAAGATCAAAATCTCAAGCCACCATGACCGCAAACCTACCCCCCCAATACGACCCCCAAGCCACCGAAGCCAAATGGCAAAAATACTGGGAAGACAACCAAACTTTCAAAGCTGACCCAGAAGCCGGCGGCGAACCTTACTGCGTAGTCATCCCGCCGCCCAACGTGACCGGCAGCCTCCACATGGGACACGCTTTTGAAGAGACGCTGATTGATGTCCTCGTCCGCTATCACCGGATGACAGGACGCAATACCCTGTGGTTGCCGGGAACGGATCATGCTAGCATCGCAGTTCAAACTATTCTCGAAAAGCAACTCAAAGCAGAAGGCAAAACTCGCCACGATTTAGGCCGAGAAAAATTCTTGGAACGGGCCTGGGAGTGGAAAGCGGAATCGGGCAATACTATTACTAATCAACTCCGCAGTTTGGGCGTGTCTGTCGATTGGTCGCGTGAACGCTTTACGATGGATGAAGGCTTATCCGCTGCGGTTCTAGAAGCGTTTGTCCGGCTGTACGATGAAGGGCTGATTTATCGCGGTAATTACCTGGTGAATTGGTGTCCGGCGAGTCAGTCTGCTGTGTCGGATTTGGAGGTAGACCAACAGGAAGTTGAGGGCCATTTGTGGCATTTCCGCTATCCTTTGACGGACGGTTCTGGTTATTTGGAGGTGGCGACGACTCGGCCGGAAACGATGTTGGGGGATACTGGGGTGGCTGTGAATCCACAGGACGATCGCTACAAACATCTTATCGGTAAAACTGTGACTTTGCCGATCGCCAATCGCGAAATTCCCATCATTGCTGATGAGTTTGTAGATCCGACTTTCGGAACAGGTTGTGTGAAGGTGACACCCGCCCACGATCCGAATGACTTCGAGATGGGTAAGCGTCACAATTTGCCGTTTATTAACATTATGAATAAGGACGGCACTTTAAATGAAAATGCCGGAGAGTTCCAGGGACAAGACCGATTTGTTGCCCGGAAAAATGTGGTGCAGCGGTTAGAAACTGACGGGGTTTTGGTTAAAATAGAAGATTATAAGCATACTGTTCCGTACAGCGAACGCGGCAAAGTTCCGGTCGAACCTTTGATATCTACACAATGGTTTGTGAAGATAGATCCTCTTTCTCAACGCGCTTTAGAAGCATTAGATCAAAGTAACTCACCAGTCTTTGTTCCTGACAGATGGACAAAGGTTTATCGCGATTGGTTAGTGAAGCTGAAGGATTGGTGTATCTCCCGGCAATTGTGGTGGGGACACCAAATCCCGGCTTGGTATGCTGTTAGCGAAACCCAGGGCGAAATTACTGATACGACACCTTTTATAGTTGCAAAAACTGAAGCTGAAGCTAAGGAAAAAGCTACGGCTAAATTTGGTAATGACGTGGAATTAGCAAGAGATCCAGACGTATTGGATACTTGGTTTTCATCTGGGTTGTGGCCTTTCTCAACTTTGGGATGGCCGGACGAAACTAAAGATTTGGAGTTTTACTATCCCACAACTACTTTGGTAACAGGTTTTGATATCATCTTTTTCTGGGTGGCTAGAATGACGATGATGGCAGGACATTTTACTGAAAAGATGCCTTTTGATACTGTTTACATTCACGGTTTGGTGTTGGATGAAAACGGTCAAAAAATGTCTAAGAGTAAAAACAACGGTATCGATCCGCTGCTATTGATTGGTAAGTACGGTACTGATGCTTTGCGCTATACTTTGGTTAAGGAAGTGGTTGGGGCCGGTCAAAATATTCGCATGGAGTACGAGCGCAAAACTGATGAATCGAAATCGGTGGAAGCTTCCCGGAACTTCACGAATAAGTTGTGGAATGCGGCCAGGTTTGTGATGATGAATTTGGAGGGACAAACGCCGCAGCAATTGGGAAGCCCTTCTGTGGAAGGTGGTTTGGAATTGTGCGATCGCTGGATTCTTTCTCGCTACAATCAAGTGGTGCAGCAAAGTCGCAATTGTTTGGAAAATTACGGTTTGGGGGAAGCGGCGAAGGGACTTTATGAGTTTATTTGGGGCGATTTCTGTGACTGGTATATTGAGTTAGTCAAGTCTCGCTTGCAACAGGATGCTGAACCAAATTCTAAAAAAGTGGCACAGCAAACTTTTGCTTTTGTGTTGGAAGGGATTCTGAAACTGCTGCATCCTTTTATGCCGCACATTACTGAGGAGATTTGGCACACTCTGACTCAAACAGGTGACGAGAGATGTTTGGCTTTGCAAGCTTATCCTGAAGCGGATTCCTCGCTAATTGATGCTGATTTGGAACAGCAGTTTGAGTTGTTGTTCGGTACAATTCGCACAGTTCGTAATTTGCGGGCAGATGCTGATATCAAACCCAGTGTGAAGGTGACGGCGATTTTGCAAAGCGAAAGCGAGAAAGAACGCCAAATAATCTCAGATGGAGGCGTTTACATTCAGGATTTGGCAAAAGTCGAAAATCTGACCGTAACTGCTAGTTTGGATGCAGATTTGGGACAGACAATTGCTGGGGTTGTCGGTACTGTGCAAGTATTGATTCCTCTGGCAGGGGTGGTCGATTTGGCGGCTTTGCGTGCTAAATTAGAGAAGAAGTTGAGCAAGGTGGAAGCTGAAATTAAGCATACTGCGGCGCGTTTGACTAATCAGAAGTTTGTGGATAAGGCTACTCCTGATGTGGTTCAGGGGGCGAGGGATGCTTTGGCGGAAGCGGAAAAACAAGCGGAGATTTTGCGCGATCGGCTAAAGTTGTTTTAAGAGTTGACTGTTGACTGTTGACTGTTGACTGTTGACAGCTAAGTTGAGGCGCATCTAAATTCTACAGTCAAGGTAGTATCAGTCTTCTATCTAAGTCACAATCCTCTCGATCCCCCCTAACCCCCCTTAAAAAGGGGGGCAGAAGAGCGCTCAAAGTCCCCCTTCTTAAGGGGGATTTAGGGGGATCGAGTCTCGGCTACAAGCGAGATATACAAATAACAAATAACAAATAACTAATAACTAATAACTAATTACCCTTATGTTATATTTAGCCCAAGTACAAAATCAGGAAATTTTAGGCGAGATAAGTCTGCAATTGCTGGCTTGCCAAAATTCTGATGATACTTGGGCTATTCTTAGTGAACAAAGTTTCTTGACATTACAGAAAGATTTTGCTCAAAATCCAATTAACTCTGCAACGAATGTTTTAAATGAAGGGATTTTAGTATTAGCAACTGTTGACGAAAATAGCCAGGTTTTGCATATTCAAGCAGCTACAAATTGGGTACTACAATTAGTAGAGAAATATTTAACAACAGGCTTTACTCCCGATTTTTTGCAGCAAGAAGCCCAGAAAGCAGAAGATTGGCGGCAATCTCTCACTTTGCAAAGTCAAGAATTGTCTCGCCGCTTGATTGAAGTTGAAGCCCGCCGAGAACAAATTCAAAATTTAGAAGCAAAACTCCAGCAGGAAAAGCAATTGTTGGAAAGTTCGATCGCCCAATTGCCTATTCCGCCCGCTACTCCACTAATTTGACTTATAATTTGACTTAAATTAACACACCAAACTTAGGGACACGGCACTAGCGCGTCCCTACAAACCTAATATGCAATTTGCTGGACATCATATAATTTGTAACTTGACAAATACCCCTTACCCGTTGCCGAATCGCCAGCAAAATTGCCTGCGGTTAAAGCACTTTTGACTTCAGCCAAGCAGCGGGGAGACACAGCAGTTTCTGAGAATTGGTAACGTAAGCCCGCTTCTGGAAAACATCGTACTGATTGCGTTCGATCGCATTTAAGATTCTGCTGTACAGCATTGTAGCCGCCCAAACAGTCCAGCGAATATCGGGACTGAGCACTTTTATTCCGGGCTCGGCGCTGGCGTATAATTTGCGAGCTCGCTGAATTTGAAACCGCATCAATTCCCGCCAGCGGTTGTCAATTACACCGTTGAATAAATCTTCTTCGGTGTAGTTAAACAAGGCTAAGTCTTCTAAGGGAATGTAAATGCGGCCGCGGCGGGCGTCTTCTCCAACATCGCGCAGAATATTAGTCAACTGCTTGGCAATACCGAGGGAGATGGCTTCTTCTTTGGGAATTCTATTCCCCCAGTGCCAATTCCAGTTAGCAGCGGAGCTCGATTCGCCTACACCCATGACAGACATCGACATCAGCCCTACAGTACCCGCTACTCGATAACAGTAAAGATTGAGCTCTTCAAAAGTTTCGTAGCGGCTGCGGTACAAGTCCATTTGCTGGCCCGCAATCATCTCTCGAAACGGCCCAATGTCGATCGGGAAACGAGACAGCGTATCCACCAACGCTACGTCGTAGTCGTCGTGAGGATGGCCGGCAAACACAGATTCTAGGCGTTTTTCCCACAGATTGAGGGTTTCAGGGGTCGTTGCATCAGAACCCGGCCCGTCTACGAGTTCGTCGGTGCGGCGGCACCAGACGTAAATCGCCCAAATCGCCCGACGCTTCGCTTCGGGCATGAGTTGAGTGCCTAAATAAAAATTTTTGGCATAACTCGCCGTGACTTGGCGGCACAGTTCGTAAGAGTCATCCACAGAAGCCAGAGTTCTCATGCACTGGAGTTTTGACAGTTGCAGCATCCGAGAATAAGAAATTTAAAGATTAGAACTGACATTCCCCCGTTTAGAAAACGGGAGATTTTTTACGTCTTTATGAAAAATTCTTAATTTTTCATTGGTTATTGGCCGTTGAAATAGCCTGCGCTGTCAGCTTACCAGAAAGCACGGCACCTTCCATACTCGCAAGATAACGCTGCATTGTATAATCCCCCGTTAGATAGAAATTGCTAATGGGAGTTGTTTGTGTGGGACGGCACTGCTGGCGTCCGGGAGTGGCTTTGTAGACGGAACGAGGGGTTTTGACTACGTGATATTTGAGCAGTTTGGCTGGTTCTGGGATTTGATCGGGAAAGAGTTTTTCTAACTCGACCATTGTGGCTGCGACGATATCTTCGTCAGATTTGCCTATCCAGTCTTTGGCCGGTGCTAAAACCAGTTCCAGCATTGATTTGTCTGGGTTGGCATATTCGCGGCAGGTGTTGCTCATGTCGGCGTAGACGCTCAGCAAGGGCGATCGCGAGAACAGCAAATGGTCGATGTCAGTTAATTTGCGATCGAACCACAAGTGTACATTAATGACGGGTACTCCCTCCAAACCTTCGAGCTGTTTGAAATAATCCATTTCGCCCCAAGGTTTCGGCATCATTAACTTGAGCGGGTCAACCGGCATCGCAGAAACGTAAATATCGGCCGTCAGAATTTCTGACTCTGCCCCTTTTACTCCCCGAATCTGGAAGCCACGCACCGTGTTGTCATCGTTGAGCAAAAACTCCCCGATAGGTGCATTCAGCCGTACTTCACCGCCGCGCTCAGTTATGTAGTCTACCATCGGCTGACACAACCTTTCTGTGGGGGAACCGTCTAAAAAAGCCATTTTCGAGCCATTTTTCTCTTGCAGGAAGCGGTTGAGGGCTGTCAGGAGTATGGTTGCAGATATTTCGTGGGGGTCAATGAAATTGAGCGCCTTGGACATGGCGATGAATACTTCTTTTTCGACTCTGGGGGGGACGTTTTGCTTTTTCAGCCAGTCGGAAAACGAGTATTTGTCCATTGCTTCGACGTATTTTTGACCCTGAAGCATCGCCGGAATCAAACCTATACCAAAGCGGATTTTTTCGGGCCAGGTGAGCATATCGTTATTGCTCAGGATGGCTGCGACGCCGTTGAAGGGAGCCGGAAGGTCGGGAAAGTCAAAGCGGGAATAGGTTCCGGGGGTTTCCGGCTGATTGAAAATCATCGAGTGCTCTTTCCATTGCAGCCGGTCTTCGATGTCAAGTTCTTTGAAGAGTTGGAGCATATTCGGGTATGCACCGAAGAAGATGTGGAGGCCGGTTTCGTACCAGTCGCCGTCTGCATCTTTCCAGGCGGCGACTTTGCCGCCGAGTACGTCCCGACTTTCTAGGAGGATGGGGGTGTGGCCCGCGTCGGTAAGATATTTAGCGCAGGAAAGTCCTGCTAAGCCTGCTCCGGCGATCGCAACTCGCATTTGATACTACTTGGCCTCTGTGTTCGCTTCGGTTTAATTATACTTTACAACTCGTTACATTTTTTTGGGAAATCTGTAGGGACACGGCTGTGCTTGGAGGTATCGGCTTAGCACGAAAGTCCGCCAGGGACTGAAAGTCCCTGTCTCATAGCGCAAGTCCTCTGAAAGAAGACTAATGAGTTCTTCATTCCTCTTTTATAGGACTTTAGCTTTGAGGCAGGGGTTTCAACCCTTGCCGGACTTGCCGGACTGCGGGTCTGACCTTAATTGCGTTTCTTAGGGCATACGGCACTAGGAAACGCAATTAACAGAAATTTAGCAAGTTTTGCTATCATTAATTATGAGGCGAATTTCAATAAATTAGTTGCATTTATGGTACAAACAATTCAAGCTAGAAATGTCGCACTAAACGATTTGGAAACCCAATTCAAAATTGAGTGGGTTGAAGATGACCAATTCTTTCGCGAGTGGCAAGATGATTTACCAGAAATCTCGGAAGCTGAGAAACAGCGGCTGGACAGAGTGAAGGCAAGTTACAGGAATTTGCTCAAACATCCGCCACTTGTAGAAAATACAGTCAAAATGGTTGTGCTGTCTCCGTTTTGGGATTTAGCTGATTTCTATCTTGCTCCTTTTCATGTTACTTCAGAAAAGTCTGTAGAAATTATTGACGAAGATGAAGGAATGATTGTCAGAGGACAGTTGGATGTTTTGGCTTTGTTTCAGGAGTTTTGGGTAGTGGTGATCGAGTCCAAGAAGGCTGCGTTTTCTTTGGAGGTCGGGATTCCGCAGTTACTGGCTTATATGTTAGCGAATCTGAGTGCCGATCGATCTACTTACGGATTGTTAATGAATGGGGCAGATTTTCTATTTGTCAAGTTAGTTAAGCGGGAAACACCGCAGTACGCTTTTTCTCGCTGGTTTTCTATGTTCAATCCGGGGAATGATTTGTACAGCGTGCTGAGTATTTTGAAGCGCCTCGGTCAGTTGAATGTTGGCAATACAGTTTAGAAAGCGATCGCACTCTTCTGTGAGGGCGATCGCTCAGAGATGCGGTTGTACTTCGTTTCAATAAAAAAGGAAGAATGAACTAATTAGAAGAGGGAATAGGTGCTGGCGGTAATTTTTTGTTCGGTACAGGCGCGGTAGAGGGAATAGGAACTGGCGGTAAACTTTGGCTAGGTACAGGTAGGGAAGTTGGTTGGGGTTGCGGTTGAGGCACACCGGGAACACGGATATATTTCCAATTACCAGTAAACAATAGGTACATAACACCCGCAAGCACGACGCCGCTAACAACAGCAGCAGTAATTTTCCAAACACTGTAGGGACGTTCGCCTTGAACTTCAGCGGTGCGTGCATTAACCATTACTTGATATCGCTGGTTTTGATAGCGATAGGCGCACAGCCACACAGGTAGCAAAATATGCTTAAAAGTGATAGCATTGTAATCCGTGGAAATGCTGTGAACCCGCTGCTCGTCGCCACCAATATTCCTGCAAACATCGAAATGAATAGTACCGGCCATGACATTTTTAGCAGATTCAAACCCTTGAGTGAGAGAAACTTGCGATCGCTGCGCTTCAAACCCAGCTAAATAAGATGAATTGTAAGCGCGCAGTGACTCCTTGAGATGCCAAGGTTCTAAGGCATCCAGACGCGGGCGATCGATCGAACTTGTAGCGGGAATCAGAATATCGTCAAAAAAGCGATCGACTTTCCCAGAAGCAGGCCACCACCTGGTATGTTGGACTTCGCGAGTTTTAGTTTCTGTTTCGCCCTGCGAGTTTGTTTCCGTATAAGTTTCAGTTACGTAGTAGTGTTCTCCGCGAGAACCTTGATAGTAACTAACCGTATAAGTGTCGTAAGTCCAAAACGGCAAATAAACCCCTTGAATTTTCTCCTGTTGCGCTAGGGATTTCAAAGCAGAAGGAGCAAACCAGCGATTGCTGAGCCACTTCTGAATGCTTTCTCTGGCCTGTTTATCACTAACTTCAAAAGGAACAATTCCCTCTGGTTGCACACTAGGGCTAGCTTTTGCAGGTTGCGTCACAATTGGAGAAGCACAAAATGGGCATCTACCCGCTACTTTCGGCGGTTCAAAAGTAACACTTGCTCCGCAATCATTGCATTTTACCTCAAGGGCTGTTGTTGATAAAGTTGTCAGCGTTGTTTCGTCGAATTGTAGATATTGTTCGTAAGAATTTTCTTTTACCTCTTCAGCAGTTTGGGGAATTGCATCTTCCCAGCCGCAGTAAGCACACTTGAGCTTTCCTGCTTGGGGGTTGAACTCTAAATAAGCCCCGCAGCTAGGACAGGGAAAACGTTTAACAGCAGGTTCCGAAGTATTCATCAGAAAATTGGGTAGAAACCTCGTCCTTTTAGGACGGCTTTATATTACAATATAATTGGTCAGCGACCCACCCGAGACGATGGATCAAACAGCCTATACGAGCGAAGTTCAGCCTTGTGCTGGCGGCGAAGCAAAATCGGTAGACCGGGAAAAGAGGATAGGGCAATGGTAAACATCCCTAGAATCAAAACTACGAAGAATTCCGTTTGGTATTCGATACGTAAAAACCGCAGGGCTTGCGGGGTTAGTCTGTGGAGCGAACATAAGACCAAATCTCTTTTAGGGTGGAGGCAGTTGCGAAGAAGCAGAAATTCAAATCGTGAGGTTTGGGAATCCCCGTCCGCGACGGTCGGGGTGGATGTCAAAATGGTTAATTGGTGATGTAATTGGTAACTGGTAATTTGGAAAGCAGATCAATTGCCAATTACCAATTAACTAAATATGCAAAATTTTATGCCGCGGCTGGCGGGGGAGGCGGCGGTACAGTCGCCAACAAAGATGCTAATTCCGGCACTTGCGATGCCAACTTCCAGCCGTCAAAACCCGCACGCCACACCATTACCTGATGTGTCAAACCATTTTGCAAAAGTTGCTCCAATCCAAAAGGGCCTAATTGTTGACCATTTTGGGCAATATACCACTGAGTTTGTGTTGGCGGGGGAGGTGGTGGCGGAGTTTGCGATGCTGGTGACTGCATCATATTTGTCATTTGCTGACCTAGTGCCATTCCCATGCCAAATTCTAATGCTTGATTGCCGCCGCTAGGGTTATTTGCTGAGGCTTCTATAGCGTTAGCAGCTTGATATTGGGTATATTGCTGCATATTTCCCAGAAGTCCGATTGAGGCTCGTTTGTCGAGTGCTTCTTCAACTTCAGGCGGCATCGAAATATTTTCAATTAATAGCTGAGTTAACTCTAACCCAAACTGCTGGATACTTGGCTCTATGGCAACTCGTACCTGTTCGCCCATCTGCGTGTAGTTGGCTGCAAAGTCTAGCAGGGGAACGCGGGAATTGCCAACCCAATTAGCAAAGGCACTGACTATTGTATTGCGGAGTTGATCGCTGATTTCATTTACTTGAAATAGTCCGTCAGTGCTGATTAGTTGTTTTAAGAGTTGTTCTGGATGGGAAACTTTAATGTTGTATGTGCCAAAAGCCCGCATTCGCACTGGGCCGAGTTCTGGATCGCGGATAATTACAGGGTTAGAGGTTCCCCATCTCAGGTTTGTAAATATTTTGGTGTTAAAAAAGTAGACTTCTGCTTTGAAGGGAGAGTTGAAACCGTAGGGCCAACCTTTTAAAGTGCTGAGAATGGGTAAGTTGCGGGTGTACAGTTCGTGCATTCCCGGAGCGAAGACATCGGCAACTTGGCCTTCGCTGACAAAGACTGCTCTTTGTCCTGGTCGTACAGTTAGTTTAGCACCTTGTTTAATTTCCTTTTGGTGACGCTCGAATCGATAGGCAATGGTGTCGCTGGTATTGTCTAACCATTCGATGATATCGACAAATTCGCCGCGAATCTTGTCAAAGAGTCCCATAGATTTATTTTGGGTTGTTGTTTGATTTTAGCTTCAAGAGGAGCGATCGATGTTCCCGATCGCCATTGTAAAGTTTTACTGTTTGTTGCAATTCAAGTTTGTACTGAAAAATTCTCATAATCGACTCCCCAATTCACCCATTTAATCGCTTCTCTGGCTGAGTTGATATCGGGCGGGACTCGCAAAGCGTGAATAAATCCGGTGCTGGGACAAGTCATCTTTAACAGATAAATCGGCTCCACGTCAACCTTTGTATCAATTTTTAATAACGTGTATTCTTGCCAAGTATCTAATTCAACGGCTGCTAATTCGCGGGCTATGCGATCGTAACCAATTCCTTGAATTAGCACTCGCCTGATTTCGGCGTTTTCTTCCTCTAAAACCCATTGAGATTGCCATTCATGGGGGTGCAGTTTTCCGTATTTTTCGGGTAAGGTGACGCCGTGATAGGAATAAATGCTGTATCCGTCAGAAAATTGAATTGCGGGCCCTCCTTCGGCGTGGAGGCGGTGTTGGGAGTCGAAAGAGAGGATGCGGGGGCGATCGCACACAATGCCAACTTTTTCATAGGTAAAAATCCAGCCGCATTGAGTTGTCAAAGATTGAAGCGCTTGCCACTTTATGGGGTTGTATTTGCACTTTAAGACGGAGAAGCAGAAGTCACAACGTGCAGCAAGTTCTGCCCATATTATATAATCTAGAAACTCATAATCCTCATTATAGTGAAATGGTTCATTACAAAAAATAGATTCTAATAGTTTCTTAAAAATATCCGAAAAACTCATCCATGATTCCCGGTAAAGCTGGTAAGACAACTTACTTGAAGCCTGTGCCATTATAGAATCCAAAGTCTTACTGTACAGTTTCTCTGTAAATCTATCGACCAGATTAACTCCAAATTCTTCGTCTAGCTGAGTAATAGATTTGCAGCGAAGAACAAGATTTACAGCTTCATAGGGGCTGTGGCAAAAAATAATTTCCGGTTCTTTTTCGCCAATTACAAGGTAAGCTTGTTTAACTGCCTCTGCTGCTTTTTGGCGATCTATCGGCTCAGTGGAGTACATGATTTCCCACCACTTTTTATCATTAACTAGCATTAAATCTTCTTGTTCGGGAGTAAGTTTTTCACTCATCGCTATCCTCTAAAATAGATTATGCCAAAGAAACCGGGTTTTTTACCGAATCTGTGGGTGAGTGCGAAAGATTTTCGTAAAAAAAACCGGTTTCTGACCACCAGTGCGTAACTCCTAATTGTAATAACATCAATCTTCATCCCACTTATCTTTAACAGCTTCCCAATCCAGCCAACCGGCACGATCGCGATTTCCACCAGCAGCTTTTAACTCATTTAATGCTTGTTTGGAAATTTGCAAATCTTCTAAAGTCTCTAACCATTCGATGAGTGCTTGCCAATTTTCGACATCTAAAACAGCAACTTGTTTGCCTTTTAGATTGAGAAACTCAACTGACTGCAATACTTCTAATCCGGTCATTCAGGCTACCTCTATGTTAATGATAGGTATAACTTTTGCTCTCCATTCTAATCAATTTGCTTCTCGGTTGCTGCGCCAAACCGTATGGAAAAAAGGTCGATCGTACCCAGCCAACCCCAGCCACTTGACCAAAGTGAGGCAATCCCCCCGCAGCCCCCGCTTCTCGACGCGGTACAATAAGTGCAATCATACTTAACGCTTATATTGAAAAAGTTACACACAACGCCACAGGAGACAACAGACGCATGGGTAAAGTAGTTGGCATTGACCTCGGAACAACAAACTCAGTAGTAGCCGTCATGGAAGGCGGCAAACCGGTTGTGATTGCCAATGCAGAAGGGATGCGGACAACTCCCTCGGTAGTCGCTTTCACAAAGGAAGGAGAACGCCTGGTGGGACAGATGGCCCGACGCCAGACTGTTCTCAACCCGCAAAACACCTTTTACGCCGTCAAGCGGTACATCGGACGCAAATATACCGAACTGACTCCAGAATCAAAGCGCGTCCCTTACACAACTCGCCGCGACGAAAACGGGAACATCAAAATCAAGTGTCCCCGCCTGAAAAAAGATTTTGCCCCAGAGGAAATTTCGGCGATGGTTTTGCGGAAACTCGCAGATGAAGCCAGCCGCTATCTGGGACAAGAGGTGACGGGGGCTGTAATTACTGTTCCGGCTTATTTCAACGACTCGCAGCGACAGGCGACGCGGGATGCTGGACGAATTGCCGGACTTGATGTCAAACGGATTTTAAATGAGCCGACGGCGGCTTCTTTGGCTTACGGTTTGGAGAGGCGAGAAAGTCAAACTATTTTAGTGTTTGATTTGGGCGGCGGTACTTTTGATGTGTCGATTTTAGACGTGGGAGACGGAGTATTTGAAGTTAAAGCAACTAGCGGCGACACTCAATTAGGTGGCAATGATTTTGACTCTAAAATTGTTGACTGGTTGGCAGAACAATTCTTAGAAAAAGAAGGAATTGATTTGCGACGCAACCGGCAAGCTTTGCAGCGCTTGATCGAAGCGGCAGAAAAAGCCAAGATTGAGCTGTCGGGAGTCGGTGTTACGGAGATTAATTTGCCGTTTATCGATGCGAATGAAGATGGGCCTTTGCATTTGGAAACGCGACTAACTCGCGGTCAATTTGAGGGACTGTGCACAGATTTGGTGCAGCGGTTGCGGCGGCCAGTCAAACAAGCTTTGGCTGATGCAAGTTTGAGTCCTTCTCGCATTGATGAAGTTGTGCTAGTCGGCGGTTCGACTCGCATTCCTTTGGTGCAGGAAGTTGTTCGCAACTTGATTGATAAAGAGCCGAATCAAAATGTGAATCCCGATGAAGTTGTGGCCGTGGGAGCAGCAATTCAGGCGGGTATTTTGGGAGGCGAGGTCCGGGATGTGCTGTTGTTGGATGTGACGCCACTGTCGCTGGGTTTGGAAACTATCGGCGGGGTGATGAAAAAACTGATTCCTCGGAATACTACTATTCCCGTCAGGCGATCGGACATTTTTTCTACTGCTGAAAACAACCAAACTGTGGTAGAAATTCACGTGATCCAAGGGGAACGCGAATTAGGCAGAGATAATAAGTCTTTGGGACGGTTTAAACTAACTGGAATTCCGCCGGCACCGCGAGGGATTCCGCAGGTGCAAGTAGCTTTTGATATTGATGCTAACGGGATGCTGTTGGTGACTGCTTTGGATAAAACTACCGGCAGGGAACAAAGCATTACTGTGCAAGGTGCTTCGACGCTGACTCAGCAGGAAGTGAATCAAATGATTCGCGATGCGGAACAGTTTGCTCAAGCTGATAAGTTGCAGCGGGAAAGGGTAGAAAAACGCAATCGCGCTGAAGCTTTAGCTTATCAAGCGGAGCGGCAGTTGCGAGAGGTGGCGCTCGATCGCGGAATGCAGTTTGCTCAAAGAAGTCGCCAGCGAATTGAAACTTTAATTCGGGAATTGCGAGACAGTTTGGAACGCAATGATGAGCGCGGAGTTGACCAAGTTGGTTCGGATTTGCAAGATGCTCTTTACGATTTGAGCCGGGAAGTTTCAGCTTTTGCTGATGATGACGATGATGATGATTTCTTTGAGTCTGTGAAGCGGACTTTTACGGGCGACGGTACCAAGCGGCGCAGCGATGATAGCAGCTATTATACCAATGCTAAACCGTACAGGCGATCGACTGTCGATCCAATTCCCGATCGCCCCTATGATCGCACCGGCGATCGAATGGGCGATCGTATGAACGATCGAATGGGCGATCGAATGGGCGATCGTATGGGCGATCGTATGGGCGATCGTATGGGCGATCGTAGAAGCAGTGCTAATCGACCGAGTCGCCCTTATCAAAATCAAAGCGACGATTGGGATGATGACGACGATTGGCTGTAATTGAAGGAAGAAGGAAGAAGGAAGAGGGAAGAAGGAAGAAGGAAAATAGCGGATTTTCAGCAGAGAATGTGTGACTGCTCTTTTCCTAATTCTTCTGGATTCCTTTCTTTCTTCTCTCCTAGACTAGACTTCTTTGAATTAGATAAAGATTACTATGATAAGTAAGGAGAAAATTATGTGGTATGACCCATAGAGAACAATACATCGGGCAGCGGGGTATTTATCTTTGTCAACTTTGCTACGAATTAACTAAATGTTTTCATTCGTCTGAAATTTATGGTATTACCAGTCAAATTCGCCGTGCATCTGTATCAGTACCAGCTAACATTGCAGAGGGATATGGGCGTGTTACTAGACAAGAGTATATTCGATATTTGCGAATAGCTCTCGGTTCGCTCAGAGAACTGGATACTCATCTAGTGATTTCTGAAAGAGTAGGGTTAGCAGCACCAGAAAAAATCTCACCAGTTATAAAAGAAGCAGATGAACTCACGCGATTAATTGTCAGTACAATCAACAAACTACAAGGATAAAACCTCATCCTTAATCCCTCATCCTTCTTCCTTAATCCCTCATCCTTCTTCCTTCTTCCTTAATCCCTCATCCTTAATCCCTCATCCTTCTTCCTTCTTCCTTCTTCCCTCATCCTTCTTCCTTCATCCCTCATCCTTAATCCCTCATCCTTCTTCCTTCTTCCTTCTTCCCTCATCCTTCTTCCTTCATCCTTCATCCTTCTTCCTTCTCTAACTATGCAGAATTTTCGCAATTACTATCTAATTTTGGGAGTGCCCAAAGAGGCCACGGCTGATGAGATTAAGAAAGCCTATCGACGGCTAGCCAGACAGTTGCACCCTGACGTAAATCCGGGGGATAAATCTGCTGAAGATAGGTTTAAGGATATTAATGAAGCTTACGATATTCTTTCCGATATTGACAAGCGAGCTCAATACGATCAGTTTAGTAAATTCTGGAAACAAAAGGGATTTCAAGGCAAGCAAGGGGTGCGACTTCCCAATTTCAAAACTTGGGGAAACGGTAAAGCTACCCGCAAAAAACCGGGCGAAGAGGTCGATTTTAGCGATTACTCCGATTTTAATAAATTTCTCGATCAAGTGCTCGGAAGGCGCCGGGAAGTGAGGATGGCGACCGCCAATGATGCACCGCGAGCAGCCTCCTATGAACCGTGGAATACGGCTTCTAAAAGAACGAGTTATGTAGCTAATTCTAGGGAAGATAGAAGGGATGTGGACGATCGCGAAATTCGACGGGAAACAGTCGATCGCGAAATGCGACGGGAGATAGTCGATCGCGAAATCAGAAGGGATATAGTCGATCGCGAAGCCAGAAGGGATGCGGAAGATCGCGAAATTCGACGGGAAGCAGTCGATCGCGAAATGCGACGGGAAACTAGGGAAACAGTCGATCGCGAACCCAGAAGAGACATTGAGGCCAGACTAACTCTGCCTTTGGAAAGGGCTTATTCGGGCGGTACCGAGCGAATTCGTCTGGAAGATGGGCGAGCGATCGAGGTGACTCTGCCTCCTGCTATGGTATCAGGCCAGCGGATTCGCTTGCGAAATCAAGGTATGGGCGGCGGGGATTTATATTTGAAAATCACGGTTTCTCCCCATCCATTTTTTCGATTGGAAATGTCGGATATTTGCTGCGAATTGCCACTGACTCCCAGCGAAGCGGTGTTAGGCGGAGATATTGAAGTACCGACGCTGGATGGCCTGGTAAAGATGAAATTGCCACCCGGAGTAACGTCTGGAAAGCGTTTGCGGCTGGCTAACAAGGGCTATCCGACAGGAAATGGCGATCGGGGCGATCAATTGGTAGAAATTCAGGTGTTAATTCCCAAGGAAATTAGCGAGGAGGAACGGGAATTATACGAAAAGTTGCGGCAGATTGAGACTTTTAAACCCCGTCAAGATTTATCGGTTTAATGTAGAGTACGCAATGCGCCAGTTGAATTTTGTAGGAGCGCAATAATGCGCGCCTTACTACTAATTGTGTACGAAAAATTAGGAGATGCTTGGCTAAATTTTACTGACATATCAGATTTAGCCACTTGCCTGTAAAGAGATGATATCAAATCCGTGGGTATCGTAATTATTCATCTCTCGTTTCTCTTCCTGTGCGCCCTCTGCATTAAGAGTGGTTTAACCCTTCCGAAACAACCATAAACGATAGGATTTGTCGCCAGAATAGCCGTTAGCGCAGCCCTCGAAGAGGATCGCACTTTCAGCAATCCTGGATCGCATAAGTAAAATTACTGTTGTTATTATTCCTGAACTAGCAGAGAATTAACAATAAGGTAATTTTCCCACAATCAGGAGCAGTCTGCCGCGATGACTCAAATGCCCCCTCAATGCACAAATCTGCAAGAGCAAGTTGATTCTTTAGTGCAACTGCTGCGTCAGGAATCGTCTTTGCGACAACAAGATATCACGGCGGTACAAGCTTCTCTGAAAAAAGCAATTTCTCCTGAGTTTGAAATTGTGTTTGCTGGCGCTTTCAGTGCGGGAAAATCTATGTTAATTAATGCTTTGTTGGAGCGGGAATTGCTCTACAGTGCAGAAGGACACGCGACTGGTACTGAATGTTATATCGCCTTTGCTGAGCCGGAAAAAGAGCGCGTTGTTCTCACTTTTTTGAGCGAGTTTGAGATTAGCCAGCAAGCTTCTGTGCTTTGCCATCAGTTAGGTTTAGCTACTGAACTTAATATTAATCAAACAGATGTAGTGTCGCTGTTGTCTCAGGGATGTAACATAATTATTGAAACGGAAGGCGGCGAAAATAAATCCGAGTTAGCCAAAAAAGCTAAGGCTTTGATGCTGCTTTTAGAAGGGTTTGAGGCAAATCGCGATCGCATCCAAACTCTCGAAAACGCTACCTACTCGATGGAACAGTTTAACTTTTCCAATCTTAAGGAAGCTGCTAGTTATGCCCGTCGCGGTAGTAACAGTGCTGTACTCAAGCGAGTTGAATATTACTGTTATCATCCGCTGCTGCAAGATGGCAATATTATTATCGATACGCCGGGAATTGATGCACCGGTGCAGCGGGATGCGGAATTGACTTATGATAAGATTGAAAGCCCGGATACTTCGGCGGTTGTGTGCGTTTTGAAAGCGGCTTCGTCTGGGGAAATGACGACGGAAGAAACCGAGTTGATGGAAAAAACACGGGGAAATCCGGGAATTCGCGATCGACTGTTTTACATTTTTAACCGCATTGACGAAACTTGGTACAACACGCAACTGCGACAGCGCTTAGAAAATCTGATTAATTCCGACTTTCGCGATACTGCGAGAGTTTACAAAACTAGCGGATTGTTGGGATTTTACGGAAGTTTGATTCGAGGGACAACAGGGCGCGATCGCTTTGGTTTAAATACAATCTTTGCCACCAGTCAAGGGCGAGCTTCTGGAGATGATAAATTAGATTCAGAATTGCTCGGTAATAGTGAAGAAACTCCGCAATTTGTTAGTGAATTTAATCGTTACTGTGCGAATTCGGGAAAGCTATCTCCGAGCAAATTTCGGATTTCAGTGAACAGCTACGAAACACCAAATGAAAACTACGTGCGAATTCTTGCAGAGCAAGGACAACCATTAATTTCTCAATTAATTCAAGATAGCGGCATCGAAGATTTTCGCACAGCCATCACCCGTTACCTCACAGAAGAAAAACGCCCGCAACTGTTCAAAAATCTCGCTGACGACTTAGAAGACTTGTGCATTCAACTGCGGAAACATTACCAAACAATTCAGCGGAATTTGGACAGCCAGCCCCGCGAAATTGAAGCGATGAAAGCACAGGAACTTCTGCGACTAAATCAAGAATTGCAGCAAGTCGGACAGGATTTTCGGGAACATATCGCCGAAGAAGTCAATGAAATGATTATGAACAGATGCGATATTTTCGATATAGACTTTCGGCAACTGCAATCTCGGATGATCCGGCGCTTGGATGAATTGTTAGACGGATTTTCTGTTGAGGCGGCTTACGGACGTACTTTACGCAATCATCCCCGCAATGCTACAGCACCTTTAATTGCTGTTTTAGTTGAAGCGCTTTATTATTTAGCAAATCAGTTGGAAGATATTTTAGTAGAGGCTACTAAATCACTGGTTGATAATTATTTCCAGTATTTGAAAGATAGCGTTCGTAAGTCGGAATACTACCGATTACTCTATCGGTTGTTGGGGAATGATGGGGGCATTGAACAGCAGTTAGAGGAGTTATCAAAGCGGGTTTCTGATGCTTTGGTAAATGCGGCGGGCGTTGAGTGCGATCGCTACGTGCGAGAAAGTCCCCGTTTTTACGACGAAGGCACATTTTCGATTTATCAATTCCGGGAAACTTTGCAGCAAACTTCTCAAGGTTTCGATTGCGAAAATATGGTGGACGCCCAACCAGCAATTCGGCAATTATTGCGGCTAGATTTCGAGCCGAAAGTATCTAGAACTATTCGGCAAACTTTCCGCCAAACTGTCAACCAAACCCTGAAAGAGCATTTGTTGCCGCTGGCCCAAAAGCAAGCTGATGATATTTTGCAGAAATACAGTCAAGCCCGCGATTATTTGGAGCAAACTTTGGCACAGGAAGCGGAGGAAAAGATTGCTGGAAACCTGCGGCGGCAAGCTGAGAATGAGCAAAAGATTCAAGAGTATGATCGGGCTGTTTCGGGGATTAATAGTTGTTTGCAGGCGATGAAGTTGCACGAGCATTTGTTGCCTGTAATTGCACAAAATGATAGCGTTTCGGTGGATGGTGAATGATTAAAAGGCGGGCGAATAGAATTCGCCCGGTCTATTTATTCTGTTTATTGTGCTATAATAGCCAACAAAGAGCGACTTTAATCCTATGAACATTCGCCCAAAACTTCTAACAATAATCGAACAACTTCCCGATGATAAGTTAGAAACACTTCTGAACCTAGCCCTATTCTTTAAAAGTGGAAAAGCATCTGTTCAACCGATGCTTGTATCCCAAGCTTATCAAGATTGGCTGAGCGCGGAAAATGACATTTATGACGAACTATTTGCAGACTGAACCCTCCAAAATCCGCGTTCATTCGTGTTCATCTGCGGTTAAAAATCATGGCTAAAAAACCTATTAGGTTAGATATCAATATGGAAGATAAATTTGATTTTCACAACTGCGGTAATGATGATGCTTTATCTTTCGGTAACGCAATGCTTAAAGTAGAAAAACTCAAGGAAACAGTAAATGGAGTTTTGCCTGAATATGGGTTAGGAGAGAAACTCACTCACTTGTTGAGTCAACAAAAACTCTACATTTATGTAGGTTCAAATACTGACGAACAACCTAATGCTTATGAGAACTGGTTTGGTGAAGGTATAGATTGTGAAATTCTCAGAGTGGGTGCTCAGGGCTGGAAGAAAGGAAAGATGAAGCTCAAACTCAATGTCACCATAGAGTTTTGCCCCGACGAACCAGACGTTGAAGAAACACCAGAAAACAACGAGTCAGAAACTAGCAAACCCGACTCCCCCCTCGATGATTTGCGCCGCCAACTTCTCAATCAAGAAAACTCACCCAGCTAATCAATCAAACATCCGCGTTAATTCGCGTTCATCTGCGGTTAAATATCATCATGTCTAAAACCCCAAGAATTCCCATTCCCCCAGAAGTCAGAAAATATGTATTTACTCGCAATAAATACCAATGCCAAAGCTGCGGCCAAACCAAGCTAGAAACCCAACTGACGATCGATCATATCATCCCCCTAGCGCGCGGCGGCAGCAACGACATCAGCAACTTGCAAACCCTCTGCAGCGCCTGCAACCAAAAGAAAACAGACAAACTCGACCCCCGCTTCCGCCGTCACTTTGACCTTTGATATTTAACAGTATAATAAAATCAGCAATTTAAAATTGAAATTGCTAACCTCTGTTCGATCGCACTTTTAATCCCTAGCTTGGATAACTGCAATGGTGACAAAAACAGTAGACGTGCAAGAAGCACAGACAAATTTGAAAGAGTTATTATCTCTAGCACTTAAAGGCATAGAGGTTGTTCTCACAGAAGGTGGAATTCCCCTTGTCCGTTTAGCGCCGATCGCATCCCTAACTAAGCAGCGTACAGCAGGATTACACGCAGGAGCAATCTGGACAAGTAATGATTTTGATGAACCGTTACCAGACGAATTTTGGACAGGGAATCTATGAAATTACTGCTGGATACTCATACATTCATATTGTACTTTTACCTTTAATATCACGCCTCAAATCATTCATAACATCGGCGTTAATCCGCGTTAATCTGCGGTTCAAAAATCCTACCATCGATAATACCGATAAGGATCATCCCCATTCTCAAAATCCGTCTTATAATCCCAGTGATAAAACTCCCGACTCGAACCGTTAAACACAGATTCATCCGCCTTAAAACTCGCCCCTAAATTAGCCAAAATCTGAGCATTTGCCCTGGTTTGCCGCCAGCGAGTAAAACGCAAATAAGTCTTAGTATCAGCATCCAAACTGTCCGGTTCAATCTGAGAAAAAATCGCCACACCCTTGCCAACTTTTACCCGACTTAACAAACCGTCAGCACCGATTTCTCCCCCAGACTTAATCAACCAAGTATCATAAAAAGAGCGCGATCGCAAATCTGAAGCACTAACCCCCTTTACCTCATCCCAACTCGGAACCGCCAGCGAACCCCCGAAATCCTGCGCTTGCTGCAAATCCACACCCAAACCCGCAGCCGGCACTTCACGCGGCAAGAAAAACGCCTTCCCACCAGCATTCAAATAACCGCGCAAATCTGCATCTTTCAGATTCGCTTCTCTCCCCACAATGACCAAACCAGCATCATTAGAAAGCGAACTAGCGCGCTGATAAATTACCCCCAAACTGTCCAGCTTTTGGGCATCTTCATCTCCCCCTATTAAAACCACTTTATCCGGCTTTCCAAGCAGCGGAGAATTCATCCCGTAACTCACAATTTTTTGCACTAACTGCGCCGCCCCAGCATCTACAGAATAATGGTCTTCCAAATCCAACTCGTTTAAAATCAGCCGCCCTTTTCCGTAATCCAATTCCATCAGCGGCGAATAAGCTAAATCAAACTCAGATTCCAAAATTGGGCGCCAACCGCTGCGGTGTGGCTTCTCAATTGAAGCGCTACTGACACCGCCGCGATTTCCCCAACGCCAGCCGTACCAAGGTTTATTTGCCGGACTCAAATTAGGGCCAGTTTGGATTGTATCTGGATAAGCTTCAACCAGCGTGCTTTCCCCCACCCAATCCCGCAAATCTTCACTGTCTAAACCGCTAATTGCCGGATGGTTGCTGTCAACTGGATAAGCGCGGCGGCTGACGTGGGCAGCAACTCGGAAACCCGTATTTTTTAGCCATTGCCTCCGCTGAGGAAACACAATTGCTTTGCCGCCGTTTCGCACAAAACTTTCTAAACTTCCCGGCAAATTTTCCCCGCTAGAAAACGCTTCCCTACCGATAATTAATAGCGATGAAACTTGCGAACCATTCCACGGTACAAGCTGATGACCTAATTGTTTTAACATGGCCGATGTTTTGCCCGCTGGGTCGAAGATTGTCAGCGTCTCCTTGCTTTTGGATTGTTTGGGAAAAACGCGGAAAGCAAATGTATCAGAATGCGATCGATCGCCCATTCGCGCAGTCAAGCGAATTTCGCCGTCAGCCTTGCTAGAAATGGTATTTGGCAATTTTACATCTATTGGAAAAAACAGCGTTACTGCCGACTCAATCGTCCCTTTTTGCTCGCCTTTTTTTACTTCTTTCCCCCCCACAACAACCCGCCAATTAAACGAAAATTCTTGTGGCGCCCGCGTATCGTTAATTAACACTACTTGCTTTGCCAGTTTTCCGCCCACAAACAAATTGTGATCTTTCGCAGTAAAAACCGGGCTAGCACCAGCAATCCAAGCCAAAGTCGAGCTATTATTCTTCATAATTGCTTCCCCCCCAGGATGAACAGTGTAAGCTTCGGGCTGCAAATAATTCAAAAGATTATTCGAGACTTGCTTCAAATAAACTCCCCGGCTACCAGGTTGAAATGCCCCAATATCCACCTTTTTTCTGCCAGCTTCTGAAACTTCCCAACCGTGCCCGTCATTCCAAGGAATCATCCCCCCAGACATTCCAAAAGTTCGCCAACTCCGCCAAGTATTTGTACTGAATAACTCCTGCAACTTTTGAAAAGCTGGGGCAAAATCTAACTCTTTTTTTAAATGCCAGCTTTGATACTCCTGGCCCTTGACAAATTGCTCGCGAATTTTAGATTTATAAGCCGTCGTTTCCAACTCGTAAGCCTGCTTGCCAAAATAAATTGCCGCAAACTCAGTCATCAAAGGTTCGCTGAGAATTGCCTGACCAAAACCTTTGCGGGCCCGCATCATCGTTGCGTGCAGAGGAGTCCCAAACTCGACTGCCATGTAGGGCCTTTCCCCGGTTTTGCTCCACTCAGAAATCCACTCTTCCCGTTCTTGCAACGGAATCATATTTAAATAAGTATTCAGGGCATAAACATCGCCGAAGTTTGCGCCTTGGTGTACCATCACAGGTCTGGTTGGGTCAGCCGATTTAATCGCAGCTATAGCGTCATTTCCGAGGGGAGTGTTGACCCGCAAACGCTGGTTTTCCGGGGGACTGAGAGTTCCTTCTACTTTGCTTTTGCCGATACGGCGCGGATTTTGGTCGTCAGCGTTGCCGAAAAAATTAGGACTTGTCGCCCACATTAATACTGATGGATGATTGCGGTAGCGGCGCATTTCAGTCACCATTCGGTCTTTCCAGCGGTTTTTCCACAGGGGGTTCTTCCACTTGCCGTTCCAAGCAATAGGACTAATGTCTAAAGCGGGAGCCATAATGGGAAAACCTTTGAGGTCTGCTCTTTCGGAGAATAACTCTCGGAAGTGCCATCTACCCCGTTCGTCGTGATTCCAAGGCCACATTTCTGTTATGTTAAAACCGGCTTTTACGTAGCTGTCAATGAGCCCGTCAGAAACTTCTACGGTCCCGCCTTGCCAAGTATCGGAGTGCAAGATTGGTCGCAGCCGAAATTCGGTTCCGTTTAAGAAAAATTTGCGCCCTTCTATCCAAAATTCGCGGAAGCCAAAAGGTTGGTCGTATTGCGTGTCAATGCCACTGCCTTTTACTTCTAATTGCAGGGTGTAAAGGTTTGGTTGCCCGACATCCCAAAGACGGGGGTTTGGCCAATTCCACTGAACTTGTACGGTTTGAATGGGTTTAGCTTGAACCTTGGCAGTGCCTGTAAATTTTTGTTCTACTTTGCCTTTTTCGTCGAGCATTTGCGCGATTATTTCTACTTGACCGCTTTGGGCAACGTCTTTGAGTTCTACATCTAATTTAACTTGCTTTTTTCGGGTGGAAGTTTGGACGAATACGTCCCTAATTAACGGGCCTGGGGGAAGGCTCAAAAGCCTTGCCTCGCCGATGATTCCCCGCGATTGCAACTTGGATTTTTCTGTGTAGATTTCTGTGGGGCCCATGATGACGGCTTTTTCCTTTTCATCGGATACTGCTATCACTAAAATAGATAGGGTGTTTTGACCTGGTTTTGCTGCTTTGGTAATTTCAATAGTGCCGTAGGGCCAGGGGATTTGACCGCAGTTAATGCCGTTGACAAAGATGACTGCATCGGTGCTGACTCTGGCTAAGTCGAGAAAAATTCGGCGGTTTGTCCAGTCGCCGGGAATGTCTATATTTTTCTGATACCAAGCTTTTGATAGTTGTTTACTGTTGAAGTTTTCCCAATCTTTGCCGCTGCCGCGAGTGATGATTCCGGGTACGGATTCGTTGTTTTCTTTTTGCCAGTCTCCAGGCACCGAGATGGAACCCCAATTTGGGGAGACGGGGGGGTTTTGGGGGTTGCCAACTGCGGGAACAAATTGCCAAGTTCCGTTGAGATAGATTTGGGATCGTTTGTTGTCGATCGCCCCGACGGCCGCGATGGTAAGATTTGGGAAGCCGATCGATATCGCTGAGCTGCTGCCGAAGTTGGGATTTTGAAGCGCGTAACCGACGAATCCAAAGAGGGTGGCGGCTGCGAAAAATAATCCGATAATTTTGGCCAGCTTGTGATTCACTCGCTTATTGCTCCCAGAAATTAGATAATCTAATTTGTCTCTTGATCTATGATAGCAGTTGCTTCAGGAGTAATCCCGCAACCAATCTGTCTCTGGGAAGATGGCACACCACCTACAAATGTGGTTTTGTATAGAAAAAATCAATACTTAGTTTTAACTAAGTTTTAACAAAGTTGTTTCATCGACGTAAGCAATAGTGCGATCGCGCCATCGCTACAGGTCAACAAAAATGAGCCAGTTTGAGGTCTTGCCCTTACCCATTAAATCTTACAGTATTGCTACATTTAGTGCCGGCACGGCTTTACTGCTGACAACTCTGTTACTGTTTTCCTTCCAGGCAGCTCCTGCAATCTTACTTTTGCTCGCTGCCGTTATCGCTTGGTATGCAGGCTTAAAGTCCGCAAAACAAGAACTAGAAATAGAACGTAATATTATTTCAAAAGTAATTGACACGACAGCTTGCTTGATTGTAGTTCTCGACAGCCAAGGACGGATTGTCCGCTTTAACCAAGCTTGCGAAAAAACTACAGGCTACTCGACAGCAGAAGTTGTTAATAAATATGTTTGGGATTTGTTTTTAATCTCCGAAGAAATAGAACCTGTTAAAACAGTTTTTACCCAGCTCAAAGTCGAACATTTTAACAACGAATATCAAAACTATTGGCGCACTAAAAACGGATCTAAGCGCTTAATTTCTTGGTCGAATACTGTGACCCTAGATGGCGAGGGATTGGTGGAATATGTGATAGCAACTGGCATAGACATTACCGATCGCCAAGAAGCAGAAATAGCCCTAGCTTTATCCTACACCAAACTAGAAAGCCGCGTCAAAGAGCGCACAGCAGAACTGACAGTAGCTAAAGAAGCACTGCAAGCTCAAGAAGAACGATTTCGCTGTTTAAGTTCCTGTTCGCCGGTTGGCATTTTTATGGCAGATTCCCAGGGGTGCTACACCTATGCAAACCCACGCTGTCAAGCTATTTGCGGCTTGAGTTTGGCAGAACTTTTAGGAGACGGGTGGGAGAAGTGCATTCACCCGGAAGACTGCGATCGCGTATTGACCCGATGGCTGGATTATACTCGGCAAGGTGGGGAATATGCGATCGAGTATCGCCTGCAAACACCAGAGGGGATTGTGCGCTGGATTAACGTTTGTTCCTCGCCGATGTTCTCCGACTCCGGCGAACTCATCGGATACGTCGGTACGGTGAGAGATGTCACGGAAAGACAACAAGCGCAAGCAGCTTTGGCAAACAGCGAACAGCAACTGAGAACGCTGCTAGAAAATACGCCAGATATCATTATCCGCACTGATAAAGAACTGCGTTATATGTATGTCAATCAAGCAGTTGAAAGAAGCCAAGGAAAACCGCTTTCATTCTTTTTGGGTAAAACCAGTCAAGAAATAGGAATCCCGCCGGAACTGTGCCAAATCTGGGATGAAACCCTGCACAAAGTGTTAGAAACAGGTTGCGAAGAAATCATCGAATTTCAGGCTTGGTCAATCAACGGCCTCCGAAGTTATCAATCCCGCGTAGTTCCAGAATTTGACAAAAATGGCGTACCAGAATCAGCCTTAATTGTCGCCCGCGATATTACAGAAATCAAACTTGCGGAAACTCAAAGATTGCAGTTAACAATCGAGCAAACAGCGAGGGAAAAAGCGGAAATAGAACAGCAACGCTCGGCATTTTTAGCAGAAGTCAGCAAAATGCTGGCTGATGCGTTTGACGGGGAAACGGTGCTGCAAAAGGTAGCAGAATTAGCCATAAATTCGATCGCCGAGGGGTGCTGCATTCATTTGCTCGAAACCGACTCAAAAGTGCGCCGAGTGGCTGTGGCTCACGCAGACCCCTCCACGGTTGATACTATTAATAACTTGAGAATTCGCAGTTCGATCGCCGAGAATGCTGTTAACGGCTATCCCGTGGTAATCCGCAGCGGAAAATCCGAACTAATTGCCGACGTGGATGAGGAAATTTTAGCAGCAGGAGCCGACAATGCAGCAGAAATGGAAAAATTGAGATCGCTCAATATCGGCTCTCACGCTTGTGTACCGCTGAAGGCTCGCGGGCGGGTAATGGGTTCCATCACTTGCTTTACGCAGAAGTTGGGCCGCCGTTACAGTGCAGAAGACATGGCAATGCTAGAAAATTTAGCATATCGCGTGGCGATCGCCCTCGACAACGCCAGACTTTACACTGAAGCGCAACAAGCACTATCTCAAACATCGCAATCCTTTGCCGTAATTGACGCGCTGTTAGAAGCATCTCCCCTAGCAATTTGCTTTATGGATCGCGAAATGCGCTTCATCCGTATCAATCAAGTATTAGCAGAACTCAACGGTTTGCCGATAGAACAGCATCTCGGCCAAGACTTCCGCCAATTGTTGCCCGAACATGCAGCCAAATTTGCGCCGATAATTCAGCAAGTTTTAGAAACCGGCCAGCCTGTTTTAAACTTAGAAATGAGCGGCGAACCTCATGGGAAACCGGGATATTTTGGTTACTGGCTAGCCAACTACTACCCAGTGAAAAATGAAAGAGAAGAAATAATCGGAGCCGGCCTAATTATCACAGATATTACCGCAGCTAAACAAACGGAATTAGCTTTGCGGGAAAGCGAAATGCGCTTCCGCAGCGTGGTAGAATCTAACATGATCGGCATCGGTTTCTGGGAGGCCAACGGCGAAGTTACGGACGCTAACGACGCCTTGCTGGAAATGATTGGATATACGAGGGAAGACTTAGTTTCGGGACAGATTCGCTGGAGCGAATTTACGGCGCCGGAATACGGAGAACTCGATCGCGTCGCCGTCGCGCAAGTCGCAGCAGAAGGAAGTTGCCCGCCTTATGAAAAAGAATTGATCCGCAAAGACGGCACGCGCTTCCCAGTTTTAGCCGGCGGCGGAAACTTCCAAGGATGCACAGACAAAGGATCATTTTTCGTACTAGATATCACCGATCGCAAACAAGCCCAAAACCAACTTCGAGAAAACGAAATACGCATTCGCCGCCAACTAGCAGAACTCGACTTAGTTTACAAAACCACACCAGTCGGGCTGTGCTTTGTCGATACCAATTTGCGCTACATCCGCCTGAACGAATGCCTCGCTGCGATCAACGACCGATCGATCGCAGAGCACATCGGCCGCACCGTTAGAGAAGTAATTCCCGAAATGGCCGATATGGTAGAGCGGATTTACCGCCAAGTGCTGGCGACGCAAACCCCCGTGCTCGACTTAGAAGTTAAGGCCGCAACCAAGCAACACCCGGGAGTTTTGCGGGATTGGCAAATCAGCTTTTACCCCGTGATCGATGAATCAGGAACACTGCTGGGAGTCAGCACTGTGTTAGCCGAAATCACCGATCGCAACCAAGCAAAACGGGTAATACAGCAAAGCGAAAGCATATTCCGGCGGCTGTTCGAGTCAAATATTTTCGGAGTCGCGATCGGCGATTTTAGCGGCCGCATCGCCTACGCCAACCAATCCCTGCTCAACATGGTCGGCTACAACCGCTCAGACTGGCTCTCCGGTCAGATGCGGTGGGACAGAATGACCCCCCCCGAATACCTGCACCTGGACGCCTTAGCGGCCCAAGAACTGCGGGCTAAGGGAGTCGCAACTCCTTTCAAGAAAGAGTACATCCGCAAAGATGGCAGCCGCGTGCCGATTCTGATGGGCGGAACCACTCTGTGCCCGGACGATCGCGAACCAGAGACGATCGTCGCATTCTACATCGACTTGACCGAGATATCGCGGGTAGAAGCAGAACTCAAACACAATCAAGAACGGCTGCAAATCGCTCAGAAAGCGGGCAAAATCGGAACTTTTGAATGGAACGTCCAAACTGGCGAGGTCGCCTGTACGCCGGAGTTCGAGGCTTTGTACGGGCTGCAGGCCGGCGGTATCGACAGCTATCAAAGTTGGGCCCAAATGGTGCATCCAGACGATCGCGCTGTTACCGAACTGCAGGTGCAGGCTGCGGCGGCGTCCGGGGAGGAATTAAACATTGAGTTCCGCATCTGCCGCCCGGACAAAAGCGTGGGCTGGATTACTTGCAGGGCTAAGGTATTTCCCGACGATGGGGGTTTGCCTTGGCGGATGATCGGGGTGAACGTCGATATCAGCGATCGCAAACAAGCAGAAGCAGCGCGATCGCACATCCATCAAACTTTAGAAGCCTTGATTCAGGCTTGTCCCCTAGCAATTACCCTTTTGGACTGCGACGACGGCACTGTGAAAATGTGGAACCCAGCAGCCGAGAGGATTTTTGGCTGGCATGAATCAGAAGCGGTAGGTCAATTTGTGCCCTGCGTTCCCGCAGACAAGCGGGAGGAATTCACGGCTAATTTGAAAGGAATTCGCCAAGGAAAGGCGATCGCCGGCATGGAAACCCAGCGCCAAAGGAAAGACGGCAGGTTGATCGACATCAGTTTGTGGGCAACTCCAGTCCGCGACAGCAACGGCAATATCAACTGTATGTCGATCACCGCCGACATCAGCGATCGCAAGCAAGTCGAGGCCGGGCGCGCTCAGTTGCTCGATCGCGAACAGGCCGCGCGGGCGGAAGCAGAAGCTATCAGCCGCCGGAAAGACGAGTTTCTAGACTCTCTTTCCCACGAATTGCGAACACCTTTAAATGTGATTCATGGGTGGGCACAGATCCTGCGCGCCCACCCCTACAACCAAGATAAATTAGCTTCGGGTTTGGAAGCCATTGAGCGTCAATCGAAGGTGCAGATGCAGCTAGTGGAAGATTTGCTCGATGTTTCCCGGATTATTCAAGGCAAGCTGGCCCTGAAACCCGGCTGGTTCTACATGGTAAGGACGATCGAGGCGGCTCATAATTCAGTTCGTTTGGCAGCCGAGGCCAAGTCTGTCACCGTTTCGTTAGAACTTGACCCCGCAGTCAGCTTGATGTGGGGCGACGCCCAGAGGTTGCAGCAGGTAGTGTGGAATTTGCTGACTAACGCCGTCAAGTTTACGCCTTCTGGGGGAACTGTGCAACTGCGCTTGTCTGCGGTGGCTGTTAGCGATTCCTCATCACCCAATTACGTGCAGATTACTGTCAGCGATACCGGAAAGGGCATTCCTGCTGAGTTTCTGCCCTACGTGTTCGATCGCTTCCGACAAGCAGACGCCTCGAAAACTAAGGCTGACAGCGGTTTGGGACTGGGATTGGCGATCGTCGAGCACTTGGTGCAACTCCACGGGGGCACTGTGACTGCAGAAAGTCCCGGTAAAGACCAGGGTGCGACATTTACGGTGACACTGCCACTCAAACAGCCTCGGCGTAAGCAGCCGCAGTTGAGAGGAGAAAGGAAATCCAATTCAAGGCCTCCGGGTATTTTGGCTGGTTTAAAGGTGTTGGTAGTTGACGACGAACCCGACAACCGCGAGTTTTTGATGGTTGCCCTCGAACAGTGCGGGGCGACTGCGACTGCGGTGGCAACGGCTGCGGAGGCGATCAACATTTTACAGCAGTCGCCGCCGGATATTTTAGTCAGCGATATCGGTATGCCCGTTGAGGACGGCTACTCGCTGATCCGCAAAGTGCGATCGTCCGAATCCGACAAAATCAAGCGCTTGCCGGCCGTGGCGCTGACAGCTTATGCTAGCGAAGAAGACCGCGATCGGGCGATCGCCACTGGTTACAACGAACACTTAACAAAGCCGATCGAACCTGTTCTCTTCGCCACCGTTTTAGCCAAGTTAACAAATCGGCATTAGGGCGATCGGGCTCGATGAACGCACAAATAATATCATTTCCGTTTGATTCGGATTTGTATGATATTAAATCTTGTAATACCAATTTTTTATGAGGCTCCGTAGAATCTGATCCCCCCTAACCCCCCTTAATAAGGGGGGGACAAGATTCTTCTCAAAGTCCCCCTTCTTAAGGGGGATTTAGGGGGATCGAGATATGTGCAACTTCACATTAAATTGGTATAAGGGCGGGTGCACCAATAATAATTGCCCATAATCTACAATCTCATAAACCCGCCCCCCCTGGCTTTTCATTAACGGCATGATTGCCGATACACACAAAGAAATTAGAAAAGTTATCACAGTTTATGTAAGTAAAAATGAGTCAAATGCCAAACAGCTAGAAACAGAACTGACAGAAGCAAATTTTGACAGCAGGGCCCAATCTTCGCTGGTAGTTGGCTATATTGAACCCGGAGGAACATTTCAGAGCCTGTAGGCCGCGCCAATTGCCGGGGGTAAAGGCAGACTATAGCAGTTAAAATTCTATTATCAGCGCAATTCCCTCACACCCATGCCCCTTTATCCTCTCAACCGCCCAGCCGCCCTAATTTTCAGAAAGCTTCCCCTGCGAACGGTTCTGATTGTTCCGTTTGTTTTGCAAACCGTAAGTTTAGTCGGGCTAGTGGGCTATCTTTCTTTCAAAAGTGGTCAGGAATCAGTCGAAGATGTAGGGCATCAGCTAATCGAACAAGTAGGAGAACGGATTAGTGATCGCCTCACAGATAATGATGGACTATCGGCAATCAATACCTTCCTGGCTAGGCTGCAATTCTCGGCTTCAGGACAAACTTTTATTATGGATCGATCGGGCAATCTGATTGCCACATCCACACTAGAAACACCCTTGGTGACGCCAACAAAAAAGCAACCGACGCCATTGCTAGCCATCAACAGTAAGAATGCCCAAACGCGAGATATTGCTAGACAACTCGCCAACCGATTTGGCAACCTCCGCACTTTGCAAACAACCCAGCGATTTACCTTGGCTAGCAAGGGCGATAGGCAGTTTGTCCGCGTCACTCCCTATCGAGATTTCCGTGGTTTGGATTGGTTGATTGTGGTGGTGGTGCCAGAGTCTGATTTCATGGCTCCAATTCAAGCAAATACGCGCCATACATTGTGGTTATTGATCGGTACACTGCCGCTGGCGATCGCGATCGGATTGTTGACTTCCCGTTGGGTGACAAAGCCAATTATGCGCTTGAATACCGCCGCCAAAAATGTTGCCAAAGGAAAATGGGATCAACCTTTAGAAAATAAACGCTTGGATGAAGTCGGAGAACTCGCCAATTCCTTCAATCTTATGGCAGCGCAACTGCAACAGGCTTTTGCAGACCAAAAATCTTTAAATGAAGCTTTAGCGCAAAGAGAGAGCCAACTCAAGCAATTTCTCGAAGCCATACCTGCGGGAGTATCTATCCACGATGCCTCGGGTAAAGTCATGTACTTCAACGAAACTGCCAAGCATTGGCTCGGCGTAGCAATTATTCCCGATTCGACTTTAGAAGAAGCAGTAGAAGTTTATCAAATCTACCGCCAAAACCAGCTTTATCCCACTGAAGAACTGCCCGCATTCCGAGCACTGCGCGGCGAAACGGTATTCCTTGAAGATGTAGAACTTTATCGAGATGGGGAATTTATTCCTTTTGAAGTGCGCGCCACACCAATTTTCGACGAAGGCGGAAACATTATTTATGCCATCAATGCTTTTTATAACATCGCACAGCGCAAACAATCTGAAAAAATATTAACTGACTACAATCGCACTTTAGAAGCCGAAGTTGCCGAACGTAGCTACGCCTTAGCTGGTGCTAACGAACTATTACAATATGAAATTGCCGATCGCCAATTGCTCGAACAAAAACTTTACACTTCTACCGAGCAATTTCGGCAAATATTTGAGTCGATTACAGATATTGTATTGATTTTTGATGTCCAAGAAGAAACCATCCAAATTATACCCACTAAGGGAATTTTTCAATACAACTATCAGACGAATCAGATCGACTGCATCATCGAACAATTTATTCAGAAGGAAAGCGAGGAGATTTATTTCGCTCAAGTTCGACAGGCATTGGAAACTAAACAAACTATTAGTTTTGATTACAGTCTACAGATTAATAACCAAGAAGTTTGGTTTGCTGCTAAAATTTCGCCGCTGTCGGATAGCTCTGCGGTTTGGGTAGCGCGCGACATTAGCGATCGCCAGTTTGCCGAATCCCGACTGCTCGAAGCCCAAAAAATTGCCCGTATTGGCAGTTGGGAACATGATATCGCCACAAAAACAACCACTTGGAGTGAAGAACTCTATCGCATTTACGAGCTCGATCCGACTCAAAAACCGCTGCCAACCGAACAATTAATCGAGCGTTTTCATCCAGAAGATCGATCGCGCTATCTGACAATGGTGCGCGAGCAAGCGATGAAGGGACAAAGCTTTGAAATTGATCTCCGGCTGATCCGAAGAGATGGCTCGCTCAGTTACATTGAAGTTCGAGGGAAACCTGTTTATGATGAAAAAGGGCAGTTGATCCGTTTGTTCGGCACTGTCTTGGATATTAGCGATCGCAAACAAGCCGAGTCAGCTTTGCGAGAAAGCGCCCAGGGGGAACAAGCCATCGCCCGATCGATCGATCGCATCCGTCAATCCTTAGATATTGACACAATATTCAAAACCACAACCTCTGAACTGCGACAAACCCTAAAATGCGATCGTGTCGGTATCTATCGCTTTAATCCTGATTGGAGCGGGGAATTTGTTGCCGAATCAATGGCTCCTGGCTGGATATCTTTGATGCAACAACCCGACGATGGTAATGTGCCAAACACTCTCGTCGAACACTCTCGCTGTACCGTGAAAACTATGCAAGCCGGCGGTACACCAGTGCTGGATACCTATCTACAAAAAAATCAAGGCGGTATGTACGCTAGAGGCGTTCCTTACCGCATAATTGAAGACATATACAACGCTGGATTGAGTCATTGTTACATAGAACTGTTAAAACAATTTCAAGCTAGAGCCTACGTTATTTTCCCTATATTTTGTGGCAGTCAACTTTGGGGTTTGCTCGCCAGCTATCAAAATTCTGCACCCCGCACTTGGCGCGAAGCAGAAATCAATATTGGGCTGCAAATTAGCACTCAACTGGGAGTCGCCTTACAACAAGCTCAATTGCTCGAAGCCACTCAAAAGCAAGCAGTACAGCTCCAACAAGCCGCCTGGGAAGCAGAAGCAGCCAACCTTGCCAAAAGCACTTTCCTGGCAAATATGAGCCACGAACTCCGCACCCCGCTAAATGCAATTCTGGGATTCTCCCAATTGATGCAGCGCTCTACCAACCTCACTCGCGAACAACAGGAAAATATCCGCATTATCAACCGCAGCGGAGAACACTTGCTCGCTCTAATCAATCAAATATTAGATTTAGCCAAAATAGAGGCGGGACGGATTACAATCAATCCAACAGACTTTCAATTAAGCAGCCTGTTGAACGAGGTGGAAGAGATGTTTCAACTTCAGGCAATGGAGCAACAATTGCAGTTAATATTTGACTGCTCTAGCGAAACTCCCGAATACCTACGAACAGATCAACTGAAGTTGCGCCAAGTTTTAATTAATCTGCTTTCTAATGCCATTAAATTCACGAAAGAAGGAGGTATTGCGGTAAGAGTAAGTGCGGTGAGAGAGGGTGAAAATCTGCAATTACCCATCAGTAATTACCAATTACATTTTGAAATAGAAGACACGGGTGCCGGCATAGCTGCTGATGAGTTAGATAAGCTTTTTCAAGCCTTTGTGCAAACCAAAACAGGAACCAAATCTCAGCAAGGAACAGGCTTGGGGCTGGCTATCAGCCAACAGTTTGTCAAACTGATGGGCGGCCTGATTACTGTACGCAGTGAAGTAGGACGCGGCACCACTTTCGCGTTTGATATCCCCGTCAGCGCCGTTGATGCCCCCGCGACTCAACCCGTACAGCAACCGCGTCGGGTGATAGCGCTGGAACGCAACCAGCCACGCTATCGTATTTTGATTGTGGACGATCGATCGGACAACCGCCAACTGCTGATCAAACTCCTCGCTGGCTTTAACTTTGAACTCGAAGAAGCCACCAATGGCATGGAAGCTATTGAAATGTGGTCGAGTTTTGAGCCACACTTAATTTTTATGGATATGTGGATGCCCGTGATGGATGGACATGAAGCGACCAAGCGCATTAAAGCCACCGTTAAAGGTCAAGCTACGGCAATTATTGCCGTGAGTGCCGGTAACGCCGAGGAAGCGCAAACCGTTACTGTATCAGATGATTGCGATGACTTTATCCACAAACCCTTTCGAGATACAGAAATTTTTGCCACCCTGCACAAGCATCTGGGAGTGCGTTACATTTACGGTGAACCGGAGAGTGTTCCCGAGTCAACTCAAATCGAAGCTCCGACTTCAGAGACTCTGGCAGCTTTACCCGCAGATTGGCTGGCAGCTTTAGAGAAAGCCACAATTGAGTGCGATTTAGAGTTAATTCTGATCCAAATTGAGCAAATTCGCGATCGCAATGACGCTTTAGCGAGCGCTTTAGCCGCATTGGCTAACGAGTTTCAGTTCAATCAAATACTAGCTCTCATCCATCCCGATCCGAAAGAGAAATGATATTATACGCGGTTCGTAGTGAGTACGATCGTCCTCATAAAACCCGCTAGGGCGATCGTACTCACTACAAACCTATAAAGGTTATCTTACCGAACTAGATATGAATTACGAACCAACTCCCGTCTTAAAAGGGAATATTTTAATTGTTGATGATATTCCGGCTAATTTGCAACTTTTAGCTCAAATACTCTCGCAGCAAGGGTACAAAACACGCACCGCACCCGACGGCAAACTAGCGCTGCGGTCGATCGAGTTAACTCCTCCTGACTTGATTTTGCTCGACATCATGATGCCCGGTATGGACGGCTACAAAGTCTGCCAAGTATTGAAAGCTTCTCCCACAACCAAGGACATTCCGGTTATTTTTATCAGTGCTTTAAATGAAGTGTTTGATAAAATCAAAGCCTTTGAAGTTGGTGCTATAGATTATATCACAAAACCGTTTCACGAACAAGAAGTTCTCGCCCGCGTCTCCAATCAACTCGTGCAGCGCCAGTTGTTCCAGCAAACACAATGCTACGCCAAGCAACTCGAACAAACCGTAACTGAACTCAAGAAAACTCAAGCTCAGTTAATACAGAAGGAAAAAATGGCTTCTTTAGGTCAGCTAGCGGCAGGAATTGCTCACGAAATCAACAATCCCGTCAGCTTTATCTACGGCAATATTGCTCTAGCGGCGGAGTATGCGCGAGATTTGCTTCGCCTTGTCGAATTGTACCGACATTACTACCCCCACCCCGTTGCAGAAATTACCGGCAAATTGAACGAGATTCAACCCGAATTCATCGCAGAGGACTATCCAAAACTGCTGAATTCGATGACAGAGGGTGCTTCTCGGATTAGCGAAATTGTGATGTCTTTGCGGAAATTCACCCGCCTTGGCGAACAAAAGTACAAGCCAGTGGATATTCATGAAGGCATTGACAATACTTTAGTTATTTTGCAGCACCGGCTGAAGGGAACAAACAAAGCTGGTGAGATAGAGGTCATTAAACACTACAGCCAACTGCCAAGAGTCACCTGTTACGCCAGTGAGTTAAATCAGGTGTTCATGAACTTGTTAACTAATGCTATTGATGCCCTGGAAACTCAACCTTCTCCCCGAAAAATTACCATCAGCACTTCAGTAAGTTGTGAGTCAGAATCTGCCCTGCACAATCAAGATTCCAAATTAGCCACTCACAACTATAAATCCGTTGTTATCCACATTGCCGATAACGGTTGTGGGATGAGTGAGGAAGTGCGCCACCAGATATTTGACCCATTTTTTACTACAAAGCCTGTAGGCCGCGGTATTGGATTAGGGTTGGCAATCAGTCACGATATTGTAGTGGAAAAACATCGAGGTCACATCAGTTGTATTTCTGCTCCGGGTCGAGGAACCAAGTTAATTGTGCAGATTCCGATATCTGTTAAATTTTAATAAATTTCAACATTTTAAAATTTAAGTGACCCAGAGGATATCTCAGATAGATTGTACGCGAGCATCTGTTTAAGGTAAAACCGATAGTCTGTCAGTCCGTCAGGGGTTGAAACCCCTGCCTCAAAGCGAAAGTCCTCGCTTCCGAGGACTGAATAATTTATTAGTCCTCTTTTAGAGGACTTTTGCTATAAGCCCCGTGGAATTCATTCCCTGGCGGAGTACCGGGTGAGCGGGAGGACTGTTTCATTCTCTTGCTACAGGATTTGATAGAAGTCCTCATTACAAACACGGGCTGATTGTGGGGAATTGACCATAGAACGTATTTACTTTAAATCCAGCAATCCGCTAGTTTTCAGCTTGGGATTAAACCGGATTTCTTCAGTTACGCCGCGAGCTTTTAGCAGCGCGAAAATTTCGTTTTCCACGCGCCGCGCGACATTTTTCAACAATTTATCTTTGGCAATTTCATCGGCGAAGATACCTTCATAATTTGCCGTTTCTTGGGCAGTCATTACAGTTTTGGTGTCGATGGGATCGTTCCACTTGGCAGCATCGGCACCGTTACCCTGGGGTTGGGAACCGTTTTCGGCAATCCAACTTTCTCTAATGCTTTCTAGAATAGTGCGACTGGGCTTGTCAATAGTTTGGACTTTCAGCCAGTAGCAATACTGGGTTTGGCGTACCAAATGCTGTTTAAGGCTGAGGTAAATGTCGCGAGAATAGCCGACAAATTGCAGGACTTTTTCGTTGTCAAAAATCGCGTAAACGCCGATTTTCCCCTGGACAAAATCGGGCAATTTCCCCTCGGAGTCTATGTAGGGAATGAATTCTAAGCTGGCGAGAGATTGAATGTCTTCTGTCATCCGATTTTAGATTTTAGATTTTAGATTTTAGATTAAACCACACATTAACCCGCCTTTACTTAACTCTTGAAAACTCTATAAATTGCACAGAGGCGGCTGGGTTTAAATATTTTGGCTTGGAACATGAAATTAGGCGGGACGTTGACGATCGCAAAATCGCTCGATTGATGATACTTTTCAAATTCCGCAGGCATTCCCTTCGGCGTCTCGCTGCTGTAAGGGATTGGCTGAAACAGTAACTCGGCAAACTCAATGCACGAGCATTGCAATTGTAGCGCTACTTGTTTGACAAAGCTTTCACCGGTTAACAAACCGAACAGAGCAGTTTTAGCGTCGGGTTCGAGGACAAAACTGCTATCGTAGCTTTCAATAATCTTAAGACCCATTTTCTGTATACTCCTGACAGACGGCGGTGAATGGTTATCGCTTAAATGTTTTGAGCGATCGACTTAATCCTGAATTTTACCTGAGATTGACCGTTTTGAAGGCAGAACGTATTCGGCACGAGGTCAATAAAAATACCACAATCAGGAAATTTTGACCAATAGCCCTGATTTATTTGCCGATCGCTTTTATCATGTCGGTATCGCCATCTATCCGACTACGACTAAAAGGCTATGCAGAAGATTGAAAAAGCATCATTCCCAGCTTTGAGAAGTGCCCCGAACCAGCCGGACTGGCTAGAATTGGTAGAATACGCCTCTGTTGCTGGTTCAGCTATTGGCACGATTGCTGCAGGATTGTCGGGCCAAATTGTCTACGCTGCCGCCCCTTTAACCGCAGCACTCTCGATAAATCTCGCCAATCGCCAGCGTTTCGAGCAACAAATGCAACAAAAGGCAAATTCTGCGATTACGGACGTACAGGCCGCAGTAGAACGTCGATCGCAACAAGTTCAGATACTACCTGGAGAACCTGCGGAACTCTACACCGCTGTCTCCGACTTGCAGCAAAAACTCCTGGGCTTGGAATCCGGGGCCATCGCCGAGGTACAAGCTGCCGTAGCCTCCCTCGAACGCCAAGCCCAGGCGCTTCCGGCCGACTCTCAGGAACTCTACACCACCCTATCCGATTTGCAGCAAAAACTCCGCATTTTGGAAAATAGCGCCCTCAGAGAGCATGATTGGGAAAATGTCAACGTCCGATTTTTATTGATGGGCGAAAAGTTAACTGAAGTTAAAACTATTACGGCTCAGTTACAGGAGCGATCGAACGAAGTAGACTTTGATACAATCCAAGGTTCTCTCCAGCAATTGCAGGACTTGCTCGATCGACCCACAATAGACACAGGGATGCTGCAAACCGAGATTCAGCATTTGCAGCAGCAAGTGTCCGAGTTGCAGAGGCAAAATCAAGAAATTGTCAAGCCTTATTTGCAGCGTCTGACTCGCGCCGTGAAAAAACTTAGTCAGTAGTCAGTAGTCATTAGTCAGTAGTCAGTAGTCATTAGTTAGTAGTCAACTGTCAACTGTCAACTGTCAACTTCAACTGTCATTGTAGCCTTAACCTTGTTCCCAGGCTCTGCCTGGGAATACATACCCGGAGGATCTGCCTCAATTACCAATTCTCAATTATCTTTACCAATTCTCAATTACCCATCACCCATTACCCGTTACCCGTTACTAAATTTTTGCCAAGCTTGCCAGAAAACATAAATCGATAACACTGCCAAGAGCGATCGAAAAGCTAAACTAACAATACGATCGGGCAATCTCGGCAAAAATCGCGTGCTCACCTGCGCCCCCAACAAACCGCCGCCGCCAAGAATTAACCCCACATCCCACAAAACATTCCCGCGCGCCGCGTGTCCCGCCGTCGCCGAAATTGCCGTGATAACGATGACGCCCAAGCTGGTTTGAATTGCAGTTTTAATGCTTTCTCCTAACAGCAAAATTTGCAGGGGAACCATAATTACGCCGCCGCCTACGCCGAACAAACCCGCTAATAAACCCGCCGCACTGCCGGTAGCAATTTTAGCAAAAGTTGGATGGAATATAATATTTGAATTATTGGGTAATTCGTGATTGGTAATTGGTAATTGAGCATTTTCTTCTTGTCCCGCTTGTCCTCCCAGTTCCCCTTGTTCTAGTTCCGCTTTCTTCTTAGCTGTCAGACGCTTGCGAACTTCAATCAAATAAATATTCAGCCACAGCAACAACCCAAAAGTAAGTAACAGCAAGTAAGGCGGAAATATCCCCGCCAAATAAGCACCGATTTGTGCTGTGATGACGGCTGGAAATCCGATGCCTGCGACTTGGCTCAAGCTGAGGTAGCCCATGCGCCAATTCTGGATGCTGCCAGAAATAGCTGTAATGACGATCGACAAACTGCTAGTAGCAACCGCTTGCACCGGAGCGTAATTGAGAGCCACCAACAAAGGCACGAGCACCGTACCGCCGCCGATACCCAAAAATCCAGCTAGAATTCCGGCAAAAATTCCCGCCGCACCCAACATCAATAATTCAGTGATAGTCATTAGTCATTAGTCAGTAGTCAGTAGTCAGTAGTCATTAGTCATTAGTCAGTAGTCAGTAGTCATTAGTCAGTAGTCATTAGTCAGTAGTCATTAGTCATTAGTCAACAATCAAATTTTAAGAATCATTAGTCGTGCCATCGGGCATAATTGCCCGCCTCAAATCTGCATCGCGGAAGTTAGTTCGATTGAGATTAGCATCAATCAAAACCGCTTCCACCAAAACAGCCCCGCTAAAATTAGACCAGCACAGCTTGGCACGGTACAAATTAGCACCGCTCAAATTAGCTCTTGCCAACGTTGACCAACTAACATTAGCAACTCTCAAATTAGCATTGCTCAGATTAGCGTCGGTGAGATTAGCTCCAACCATAGTTACTTGGCGCAAATCTGCACCAGTCAGGTTGGCCCCGCTCACCATCGCCCCGCTGAGAATTGCCTGAGTCAGATTAGCTCTTTCTAAAAGCGACTCGCTGAGGATGGCATTTGTCAGGTTTACCGCTTTGAGAGTTGACCAACTCAAATTTGCCTTCATCAAATTAATGCGAATCATGCTAGCGTCGGTTAAGTTGGCCGCAAACAAATTCGCTTCGGTAAAGTTGGCTTCGGTCAAATTAGCTTCGGTCAAATTAGCCTTGGTCATGTTGACTTCTCTCGCCATTGATCCGCGCAGGTTGGCTCCCATCAGGTTAGCCCCGCTGAGATTGGCCCGGCTCAAATCGGTACCGATGAGATTTGCTTCGCTGAGGTTGGCTTCTGTCATGTCCACCCCTGCCAATTTCACCTCGCGCAAGTTCGCTCCCGTCAGGTTAGCGCCTTTAAGGTTTGCGTCTTGGAAATTCGATCTGGTAAAGTTAGCCTCGCTGAGGTTTACCCCTTTTAAGTCGGCCCCGACGAGGTTAATCTCTCGAAAATTTCTTTCTCCGGCCGCATATTGCCTCAGAATTCGATCGGCCTCCATGTCATTCGCCTCGCAATTTTTTTTAAACGTTAGAGTGATGGGTGTTACCACATCATCCCAGATAACCACGGTATTCACTCTGCACGCTGTAGTATCTGTAGAATTTTTCCCTTGCTTTCCGGACACTGCTGTGCCACTGCCTCCTAAAACGTCTGACCGAAAAACGAGACGCAAGCCCCTGGCTTCAGACACGGGGATAAGTCGGCAGCGGTTTCAACCGCCTTCAATTCTTGGTATAATTCACACAGCAAGTAAGAATAACCATCTACGTGTTGAAACAACAAGCGTACGGTGAAATCCCGGCAACGGACATATCCAACTTGATTCGGAATAGTTAAAGGGCAAACAAAAGGCAGGTTGTTGAGCGTACCTATCTGGCATTAGTGGTGGACTCTAAAAGCGCAAAAGCTAAAAGTATACGCAAAGTTTGGATTTGTCTAAGCTGAGTGGGTAGAGGCGCTTTGATTTCGCCTTTGAAAGTTCAGATACGAACTCTTCAAGAATCCCCGTCCCTTTAGGGCCCGGGAGTATCAAAAATATCAAAGCTTCTGAGAAAATCAACAATAGGGTAAAACTCTCGGCGCTCGGCACTGAGTCAGTCGATTTTAGATTTTAGATTTTAGATTTGCTCCACAGATTCATCTGGGAGCCGGAACTTTGGTCTAAAATTATGGGCTCACCACGACGATTATCGGAAACTTGTATTCGTTTTTGGGCGAGCTGGCAGTTGACAACTGACAACTGTCAACTGTCAACTGTCAACTGTCAACTGTCAACAGAGAAAGGAAATTTTAAAATGCCTGAAAATTTGAGAAGCCAAGCTGTGACTGGAGGCGTGCAGCGCGCGCCCAACCGAGCAATGCTGCGGGCAGTCGGTTTTGGTGACGACGATTTCACTAAGCCGATTGTGGGGATTGCCAACGGGTACAGCACGATTACGCCCTGCAATATGGGATTGAACGAGCTCGCTTTGCGCGCTATTGCGGGTGCAAAGGAAGCCGGCGCCATGCCACAGATGTTCGGTACGATTACTATCAGCGACGGGATCTCGATGGGAACTCAAGGGATGAAATATTCTCTGGTGTCGAGAGATGTGATTGCTGATTCGATAGAAACTGTTTGCAACGGCCAAAGTATGGACGGGGTGCTGGCTGTCGGCGGTTGTGATAAAAATATGCCGGGGGCGATGATTGCGATCGCCCGCATGAACATTCCTGCTATTTTTGTTTACGGCGGCACGATCAAACCAGGACACCACAACGGACGCGATTTAACCGTTGTCAGCGCTTTTGAAGCAGTCGGTCAATTCAGCGCGGGCAAAATTGACGAAACAGAACTCAATGCAGTCGAACATAAAGCTTGTCCGGGCGCTGGTTCTTGCGGCGGGATGTTCACAGCAAATACGATGTCGAGCGCTTTTGAAGTGATGGGCATGAGTTTGCCTTATTCTTCGACAATGGCTGCTGAGGATGCCGAAAAAGCTGACAGCGCTGCCGAATCGGCAAAAGTTGTCGTGGAAGCTGTCCGCAAACAGTTGTTACCAAGCCAAATTTTGACGCGCAAGGCCTTTGAAAATGCGATCGCGGTAATCATGGCAATCGGCGGTTCGACCAATGCTGTGCTGCATTTATTAGCCATTTCCAATGCGATCGGCGTTGAGTTGTCCCTCGACGATTTTGAAACTATTCGAGCAAAAGTACCAGTGCTGTGCGACCTCAAACCCAGCGGCAAATACGTAGCAACCGATTTGCACAAAGCCGGCGGCATTCCTCAAGTAATGAAAATGCTGCTAGAAAAAGGTTTACTGCACGGAGACGCGCTGACAATTACCGGCCAAACTGTTGCTGAAGTGTTGGCAGATATTCCAGCCGAACCCCGCACCGACCAAGATGTCATCCGCCCTTGGAACAACCCGCTTTACGCCCAAGGACATTTAGCAATTCTCAGAGGAAATCTAGCAACAGAAGGAGCCGTTGCTAAAATTACTGGCGTTAAAAAACCGCAAATTACCGGCCCGGCGCGGGTATTTGAATCTGAAGAAAATTGTTTGGATGCAATTTTAGCGGGCAAAATTCAAGCCGGCGATGTGATTATCATCCGCTACGAAGGGCCCAAAGGCGGGCCGGGAATGCGCGAAATGTTAGCACCAACTTCGGCAATTATTGGCGCCGGTTTGGGCGATTCCGTAGCATTAATTACTGACGGCCGCTTCTCTGGCGGAACTTACGGCATGGTTGTCGGTCACGTTGCACCGGAGGCGCAAGTAGGAGGCACAATTGCTTTAGTAAAAGAGGGCGATTCGATTACAATTGATGCTCAAAATCGCTTGTTGCAGCTCAATGTTTCTGATGCCGAATTGGAGCAGCGCCGGGCTCTTTGGCAGCCTCCTAAACCTCAGTATACTAAGGGCGTTTTGGCTAAATATGCTAAGTTGGTTTCTTCTAGCAGTCTTGGTGCTGTGACTGATTTGGGTTTGGGTTAAAGTAGGAAATTTTTTAACTGCAGATGAAGGCAGATAAACGCAGATGAACGCAGATAAAATCCTATCTGCGTTCACCTGTGTCCCTCCGCTGATATCTGCGGTTAAAAAATCCTAAATTAAGGGCGCTGATTCAAAAAGCGGCCTGCCATCGACATGGCGTCAGTAATATCTACATCGCCGTCTCCATCTGAATCTAAAAACGTATTCAAAACGGGATTGCTGCCTTGGGCTGGATTTTGGGCGTTGCCGCCGGTTTGTAGCAAATTAAGCAGCAGCGGCACCAAGACAGGTATCATCGCCTGGACTGTGGCGTTATTCAAACCGGTTCTGTGGGCGATATCGTTCACTATCTGCGTCAGTTGGCCGACTCCGAACAAACTCTGTACCGCTTGGGGATTGGGATTTGTACCGCTAAATTGGTTGACAAGTTGTTGAGCTTGTGCGTCTCCTGACTGCGATCGCACGTCTTGTAATGCCGATCGCACGTATCCGCCCAAAACCGACATCGCCAACTGAGTCGTACCCGTATTGACGCCCTGGTTGCCGCTCAACTGCTCTACCGCACCGAGAATGTTGCCCAACTGATTGGGGCTTGCTTGTTGGTTGGGATTGTCGATCGCGCTCAAAATTTGGTCAAATAGTCCCATAATTTTCGCTCCGTACAGTGATTGCTCAACTTTGAATTATAGCAAATCCTGTTTTTCAAGATTACTGAAAATACTTTTGATTTGCGTATTATCACTCATTGAGTGGGAGAGCGACAGCCAATCAGTAAGCAATCTCATACAATTTAGATTGTAGATTGTAGATTTTAGATTTTAGAGTTGGAATAAATTAGGACATCAGAGTTTAGATCGCGGGCTGAGAGTGGTCTTATTTTTTGAAACTGCTATAAAAACTGATAATTTTTAATTTTTTACAGTTTCTCTATCCTCGGACTTGGCTGGTGCCTTACCGTTGTAGAGGGAATTCTCTTCGCGAGCCATTGGAGGTTTTACCTGCGTATTTTGCATCAAATCCTCATGCTTAATCGGCAGGGCGATCGAAAATTCCGTCCCCGTTCCCACCTCCGACCAAAAGTTAATTGTCCCCCCATGTTTCTTAACGATAATTTCGCGACCAATTGCCAATCCCAAACCAGTACCTACACCTCTCGGTTTAGTAGTAAAGAATGTTTCAAACATTTTTTCTTGACTCTCTGGCGCTATTCCCATACCGTTATCAGAAATTCGCACTACCACTGAGTCGTCGTCCAAGTATTCTGTAGCAATCACAATCCTCGGCGAAAAACTCGGTGTTGCCTGGAGTGGCTCCGAAGCCGATTGTTTTTTCGCCTCCTCAGAGCTGGATTTCTCACTTTTTGCTTTCTCTTCTACAGCATCTAGTGCATTGTTGAGAAGGTTCACAAATACCTGGTAAAGCAAACCCATATAGCCTTCCACAGTCGGAATATTGCCGTAATGTCGCACCACTTCAATGCCCTGTTTGATGCGGCTGTTGAGAATCAGCAAACTGCTGTCTATGCAGGCGTGCAAATCGACGGGATGAGGGGCTGTCTCATCGAGGCGAGAAAAATCTTTCAAACTTAAGATAATAGCTTTTGCTCTTTCAGCGCCTACTTGCATTGAGTCAAATATTTTGATCAAATCTTCTTTGAGAAAATCGATGTCTATTTCTTCCCCTTTGGCGATCACAGCAGGAGGGGGGGTGGAAATTTCTGTCTCGTAAGTTTTGAGCAAATCTAAAATATCTTCAACATAATTTCTGGCAGGAGCGATATTGGCATAGATAAAATTGATTGGATTGTTAACTTCGTGAGCAACACCGGCTAACATCCGCCCCAAAGTTGCCATTTTCTCATTTTGAAGTATCTGGCTTTGTTGTTCAGATTTCAATTCTTCGAGCAATTGATTTACTTTCTGAATCAGTTGATTCAGCGAAGCTGCTAATACTCCCACTTCATCGGTGCTGGTAACTGGTACTTGCAACTGAAAATTAGATTCTTCAGTCACTCGCTGAGCGATTTTAGTTACAGCGGCGAGAGGTTTGGCGATCGCCCGACTGGTGAAGCCCGCCAGCACTGCTGCAACGACGATCGACAGTGCCATGCTACCCAAAATTATTTGCACCCGCAGCGCCTGCGCTCGCAGCAGATCCTTCCGCCCTGCATCTTCTTGCTCTTGAGCGCGATCGATAATTTCTGCTATATCATTAACCGCCCTATCGAGTTGCAACCCAATTTTATCTCGATCGAAATTTAACAGCAACTTACGTTTAATACTTTGTTGAGCCGGGTTATTTGGCAACTTACTAATTTTTTTATTAACTATTTCTAGTGGATAAATATAATTAGCCCGTAGCGAATCGCCAGTTTTTCTAATTTTTTCTATCCCTTCAATGTGATCCAGATAGTTAGGTTTTTTAAATTCTGAAAATAACACTTTTAAAGTGGAAAGATTGTTTTGTAACTGTTGGTATTTTCTGTCAAATGTTTGGGGCTGTCCTAGCCCGTAAATCAGCCATTCTTGGCTGTTTTGCGTCCGCAGTAAAGCCACCTGCAACTTATTTAAAATCTGACTTTCTCGCTCGATGTGTACTTGATTATTAGTTATTCGATAGTAATGAGTGCCCACCAACATCCCGACAGCCGTTCCCCCAATCGCAACAAAAAGAGCCAGTGCGTACCCACGGCAGATTTTGTCGTGAATACTGAGGTTGCGGAAGGAACGGGCTATGTGAGCGAAATAATAGGGCTTTGGTGGCTGGGTCTCTTTGATGTGATGCTCGCAAGACGTAGAGAGTTCTTGTGAAGGCTGATTGAGATGTTTGAGGTGCATAGATGCTAACCTGTGAATAATTCACGCACTGACCATTCAGTCTAACTTAAGTCGCGGCTGATTTGAGAGTGCCGCATTGATATTTAATGTGATAATTTTTGTAAATTAGGACGCTCTTATCTTGCCGAAGAAACCCGGTTTCTCGTTTCTACTTTCGGAGCTTCCAGGAGGCACTGGTGTTAAAAAACCAGGTTTCTGTTAATATAGCGCCCATATATTCAATTGCCTCAGTAGAAACATTCTCTGTATTCACTTATTTTTTTAACATAATTCGTTTTTTTCACGCCGAGTTACTTAAACTCTATTTGCTTTGTGACATCGTTTCAGATCAGCGGTTGTCTTCCCTTTCTTTTGATTTATTAGTTTCTTAACAATAATTATACAAATTGATCTTACGGCTAGTTCTTGTAGAATAAGGTTTAACCTAACATTTTTCAAGCGTTATACTTTCAAGGTAATTTGCTGAGAAAATGCCATAGTTTTGGTTCATTACTTAATCCCCCTACACGAGATATTGCTGGTAATGTTTTACGCTTAATATCACAAAATCCCACAGGAAAATAATTAAAAATCTCACAAACTCTCACTTGCGGGAATAGTGTTCGGTATGCTCTGTATAATTCACGGTAATCGTCAATCGTCAACAAATTTTATCGTTACGGCGGGCTCTCCGAGCTTCAACATAGTCGTAAAGTGTTTACGGCACTTTCTATTTTTATTATCTCAGGAAAGTGATGAAACAGCGTTACTTTCTATTTTTATTATCTCAGGAAAGTGATGAAACAGCGTTACTTTCTATTTTTATTATCTCAGGAAAGTGATGAAACAGCGTTACCTTAGAGTCACGGAATTTCCCTAACTGATTTCATGCAGAAGCGAACTGTAAGTAAATATAATATTTAGAGAAAGTCGTGCAGCTAAGTAACTCTTCTCGTTACTATCGCTGACCCCAGGCTACGCTATCAGCTCATGTGTTTAAGGCGAAAAGTTTAAAAAAATAATCAGCAATCAAACCCTATAAACTCATGTTCATGCGTACTACGGCTCTCACTCCAATAGAACTCAGGACTGCGATCGTCCCGGAGCCCTTGGTGGTTTCGCCCGATACGACGGTGATGGATACGATCGCCCAAATGAGCGGCGTGCGATCGCTCTGCAACACCCCTAGAACGGCGGATGGTCAACTCCACGACCTCCACATAGAGACCCGATCGAGCTGCGTGTTGGTAGTGGAAAACGAGCAATTGGTCGGCATACTGACCGAGCGAGACGTGGTGCGGCTGAGTGTCCAGCAGCGTTCCTTGGAGAATTTGGCGCTCCGGGAGGTGATGACACATCCAGTCGTTACCCTTCGCGAGTCCGCCTTCACCGATTTATTTTTTGCGATTAACCTGCTCCAACACCACCAAATTCGCCATTTGCCCATCCTGGACGAACTCGATCGCCTAGTGGGCCTAGTGACTCACGAAAGTCTGCGCCACACCTCTCGACCGATCGACCTGCTGCGGTTGCGTATGGTAGCAGAAGTGATGACCCGCGAAGTGATTTGTGCTGCGCCAGATTCTTCCCTACTGGCGATCGTCCAACTTATGGCAGAGCATCGCGTCAGTTCCGTGGTGATTGTACACCCAGGCGGAATCTCTACTGAACCGCTACAAATTCCAGTGGGGATTGTCACCGAGCGGGATATTGTGCAATTTCAGGCCTTGGGCTTGAAGCTGGAAACCTGTCTGGCTGAGGCGGTAATGAGTACGCCGATTTTTAAGGTCAAGCCAGAGGAGTCACTCTGGACTGTGCAGCAGATCATGGAGCAGCGATCGATCCGTCGGTTGGCGGTGACAGGGGAGCTAGGAGAACTATTAGGCATCGTCACCCAGACCATTTTGCTGCAAGCCCTCAACCCGCTGGAGCTATATAAACTGGTCCAGAAGTGGGAAGAGAAGGTGGTGCGCCTAGAGGCGGAAAAGGTGGCGCTGCTGGCAAATCGCAACCTTGAACTCGAGCAGCAGGTGGAAGCTCGGACAGCCGCCCTCAAAGCAAAGGCCGATCGAGAGCAACTTCTCAATACAATTGCCGAACAGATCCGCTCGTCCCTGAATTTGTCAGATATTCTGCATACTACAGTGCACGAAATTCACTCGCTTCTGGGGTGCGATCGCGTCATCATTTACCAGTTTCGGCCTGACTTTAGCGGCACCGTGATTGCGGAAGCCATTACTGACACAGGGCGATCGGTGCTTCATAGGGACGCCCACGATCCTTGCATGAGCCCAGAATGGCTTGAACCGTATCGCCAGGGCAGAATTCGCGTCATCAACGACATCTACGGCGAAGAAATGACCCTGTGCCATCAGGAAATGTTAGTGGGGTTTGATATTCGCGCCAAGCTGATGGTGCCGATCGTGATTGAGGAACAACTGCGCGGATTAATGATCGCCAGTTATCGAGCCACTCCGCACCCTTGGACGACAGACGAGATCGAACTCCTGCGACAAGTTTGTCTGCAGGTGGCGATCGCCCTGGGGCAAGCCGCGATCCAGCAAAAATTGCAGAATGAACTGGTAAAGCGACAGCGGATCGAAGCCACCCTGATCGAGAGCGAACAACGCTACGCCGCCCTTGCCGCTGCTGCTCCGGTGGGGATTTTTCGCACCGATGCCGAGGGGCTATGTACCTATGTCAACGATCGCTACTTTCAGCTCAGCGGACTCACACCAGGAGCCACGATCGCACAGGGATGGCAACAAGCAGTGCACCCCGACGATCGCGATTTGGTCATTGCCCAATGGAAGCAATTCATTCAAGGAAACCACTCTTTTGAACTCGAATATCGCTTTCAACGTCCCGACGGTACCGTAACGTCGGTTTATGGGCAGGGCGTCGCCGAACTCGATGCCAATGGACATCGGAGCGGCTATATAGGCACCATTACCGACATTAGCGATCGCAAACGAACTGAAGCCCGCCTGCAAGAAAGCGAAAAACGCTACGCCAGCCTAGTGGAAGCCGTACCTGTGGGGATTTTCCGCGCTGATGCTGTGGGCAAGTGCATCTATGTTAACGATTGGTGGTGTCTGATCAGCGGACTCACCCCAAAAACTGCCATCGGGCAAGGATGGCAACAAGGGCTACACCCCGACGATCGCGATTGGGTCATCGCCGAATGGGAGCAATCTATCCAAGAAAGTGGCTCTTTCCAACTCGAATATCGCTTTCAACATCCCGACGGTGCTGTGGCTTGGGTATATGGGCAGTCAGTTCCCGAACTGGATGCAGACGGGCAAGTAGTCGGGTATGTAGGAACTACTACAGACATTAACGATTGCAAACTTGCCGAACAACAACTCCAGCAACTCAACCAACAGCTAGAAACCAAAGTCGTAGAACGCACCCAAGAGCTTTCCCAAGTCAACAGCCTGCAACGCGCCATCCTCAATGGTACTGATTACTCCATTATCTCCACTGACCCAACTGGCATCATCCAGACCTTTAATGCTGGAGCCGAAAAAATGCTGGGTTACACGGCTCAAGAAATCATCGGCAAAGCCTCCCCCGCACTCTTCCACGATGCAAATGAGATAATTGACCGGGCAGCATCACTATCTGCCGAACTAGGGCAAAATATTCCCCCCGGCTTTGAGGTTCTTGTTGCCAAAGCACGCCAAGGTATTGTCAGCGAAGAAGAGTGGAGCTATATCCGCAAAGATGGTTGTCGATTTCCTATGTCACTATCCGTCAGCGCGCTCAAGGATGTCAATCAGCAAATTATCGGCTTTTTAGGCATCGCCCAAGATATTAGCGATCGCAAACGTGCAGAAGTGGAACTACAGAAAGTATCGGATCGCCTCGCCTTGTCCCTCAAATCAGGGGCGATCGGCTGTTGGGACTTCGATATTGTACAGAACACTGTCTTTTGGGATGAGCGAATGTACCAACTGTACGGTGTCACAAAACAATCTGATGCCCCTCTGCCTTACGACATTTGGGCAAACCGGCTACATCCCGAAGACCGCACCGCCACCGAAACATTGCTCCAGCAAGCCGTCTTAGGACACGCAGAATTTAATACCGAATTTCGAGTGTTGCATCCCGATGGCAGCCTCCACTTTATTAAAACCTTTGGTATGGTCTTGCAAGATGCCCAAGGCAATCCCCAGAGCATGATTGGGGTCAACTTGGATATTAGCAGACGCAAACAGGCTGAACTCCAACGCCACCAGTTAATTCAAGAATTATCAGCCTTTAAACAGGCCTTGGATCAGTCTGCCATTGTGGTCATCACCGATCGCGAAGGGGTGATATCCTACGTCAACGATCGCTTCTGTGTAGTCTCTGGCTACTCCCGCGATGAACTGATCGGACAAACCCATCGCATTGTCAACTCTGGCTATCATCCCCCTGCTTTTTTCCAAGACTTGTGGCACACCATTAATAGCAGTCAGATTTGGCGCGGTGAAATTTGCAATCGGACAAAAAACGGTAGCCTGTACTGGGTTGCCACCACCATCGTCCCCTTTGTGGACGAACAAGGGCGACCTTTTCAGTATCTAGCCATTCGCTTCGACATTAGCGATCGCAAGTTGGCCGAAGCAACGCTTCAGCAGGAAAATACTTTCCGTCAACAAATTGTAGAAAACATGGCAGAAGGGCTGTGCGTTTTCCATGAAGTTGAGGAGTTTCCCTTTGTCCGCTTCACAGTCTGGAATCAGCAAATGCAAGTGATTACGGGTTACACCTTAGAAGAAATTAACCGTCTGGGGTATCAAAGCTTGTACCCGAATCTAGAAGATCGAGAACAGGCGATCGCCAACGGTAGACAGATGCAGCCGATCGCTGCGGAAAGGGAAATCCAGCGTCAAGATGGACAGCGGCGCACTATCTCCATTTCCACCTCTATCCTATCGGGTGATGATGGACATCTCTATGCGCTGGCTCTGATCCAAGACATTACCGATCGCCAACAGACAGAGCGAGAAAATCGCCTGTTGAAAGAACGCCTCGAATTTCTTCTGGCATCCAGTCCCGCGATGATCTATAGCTCTAAGCCCTATCGCGACTATGACTCAACCTTCATCAGCAAAAATATCGAAGCCATTTTGGGCTACAAGCCAGAAGAAGTTGTATCGACCCCCAGCTTCTGGATTGACCATCTTCACCCAGAAGATGCCCCTAGAGTTTTGGCAGATCTATCGGCTCTCTTTGAGTACGACACTCATCAGCATGAATATAGATTTTTGCATCGCGATGGTCACTACGTTTGGATACGGGATGCAATGCGCCTGGTGCGAGATGAAGAAGGCAAGCTAACCGAGATTGTTGGCTATTTGGCCGATATTAGCGATATCAAACAAACCCAAGAAACCCTAAAAATACAACTGGCGGCAATTGAGGCGGCGATCGAGGGCATTGCGATTCTCCAAGGAGATACCTACCTCTATTTGAATCAAGCCCATCTAGAATTGTTTGGCTACGAACATCCCCAAGAACTGCTGGGCAAAACCTGGCAACTTTTGTATTCCCAACAGGAGTTAGAACGGTTTGAGCGGGAAGTCTTGCCGGTGCTGAGGCGCGATCGCGCTTGGGAGGGAGAGGCGATCGCCCTCCGCAAAGATGGCTCTACCTTTGCCCAAGAGCTATCCCTGACCCTCACAGACGATGGATTATTCATTTGTGTATGCCGCGATATCAGCGATCGCAAACAGATCGAAGCCGAATTAGCAGAGAGTGAAGCTAAATTCCGGCGGCTGGTAGAAGGCGCTAATGATTTGATCTGGTCATGTGAACCCGATGGCATACTCACTTATTTGTCACCGCAATTCAAGACGATGTTTGGCTGGGAGGAGAGTGCATGGATTGGCAAGTCGTTTATATCTCTGGTGCATCCAGACGATCGCCCTTTGGTGGTTACTGGTTATCGGGAGAATATCAAAGTTAGTAAAAAGTCAAGTGATTATGAGTTCCGACAGCGCCACCGAGATGGCAATTATGTCTGGGTGAGAAGCAGTGCCACACCCGTTATAAATGCTGAAGGGGAATTGATTAGCATCCAGGGAATTTTATCGGATATCAGCGATCGCAAACAAGCTGAACTCGCCAGAGAAAGCAGTGAAATGCGCTTCCGCCGGGTGTTTGATTCCAGTGTGAGCGGCATGATGTTTGCCGATTTTCAGGGGAACATTACCGATGCCAACGATCGCTTCTTACAGATGGTTGGCTACACTAGGGAGGAACTAAATGCTGGGATGATTCATTGGGGTGCTATGACCCCCCCCGAATATCTCGCCGCTGATGTTTTAGCGATCGATCGCCTGAGACAGGAGGGCGAGATCGAGTCCTTGGAAAAGGAATACTACCGTAAGGATGGCAGCCGGATTTCTGTTTTGCTCGGAGCCGCACTCCTCTCAGGCTCAGAGGATCAAACTATTTGTGTATTAGTAGATATCAGCGATCGCAAACAGGCCCAGAAGGCTTTGCAAGAATCTCAGCAGTTTCTGCAAACGGTACTCGATACCATCCCGCTCGCCGTGTTTTGGAAGAATCGAGAGTCTGTTTTTTTAGGATGCAATCAGCAGTTTGCCAAAACTCTAGGCTTGCCATCTACGATCGAAAGTATAGGTAAAAGAGATTTAGATATTTGCCAGAAAGAAGTGGAGGCGAACGAGTATTGTGCGATGGATCGGCGGTTAATCGAAACGGGTGAAGCTATATTAGGGATCGAAGAAACGCTAACTCTACCCAATGGTAAACCAATATTTCTCGAAACCCACAAGGCTCCCCTGCGAGACTGCTCAGGTAATATTATTGGTCTGGTAGGCACGTTTCAGGATATCACCGATCGCAAAGAAGCCGAAGTGAGATTGCAACAACAAGCAAAACATGAACGTTTGCTGGGAGCGATTACTAAACGGATGCGATCGTCTCTGCATCTCGACGAGATTCTCAATAGCACTGTTGAGGAAATCCATCAGCTCTTGCAATCAGATCGAACGCTGGTTTATCGGGTTTTTCCTGAAGGGACGGGGGCTACCATTGCTGAATCTGTTTCGCCAAATAGGCTTAAGCTCCTGGATATCCTATTCCCAGAAGAGGTTTTTCCCGAAGAAAACTACGAGCGCTATATCCAAGGAAGAGTTTATGCCCTCAACGATAGCCAAGATGAAAACGAGTCTATCGTACCTTGCTTAGTCGAATTTCTCGCAGACATCCAGGTCAGAGCCAAACTCGTAGTTCCAATTATTCAGAATCAAACCCTCTGGGGGTTGCTGATTGTTCATCAATGCGATAAACCGCGCCAATGGCAAGACTGGGAAATCAATTTACTTAAACAAATTGCTAACCAATTAGCGATCGCAATTCAGCAATCTTACCTCTACGAACAGGTACAATCAGAATTGGCTATCCGCAAGCAAACAGAAAATGCGATCGCTTTACAACTACAACGGCAGCGAACTTTGGGATTCATCGCCCAGCAAATTCGCGAATCGTTGGATATTAACCAAATTTTGGCGACTGTGACACAGCAAGTCAAAGAAATCTTGCAAGGCGATCGAATCATCGTAATCCGGCTATTTGGCAATGGCAGAAGTCAAATTGTTGAAGAATTTGTGTTGACCGAGTTTCCCGCGCTCAAAAACCTTTACTGGGACGACCAACTGTGGTCTCAAGAAATCCTCAACCATTATTGCCAGGGCAAGCCCCGTATCGTCCCCGATATAACGACCGATATGGGGACTAATTGCTTGGTGGAATACGCAAGCGTTGGTCAAGTCCAGTCCAAAATGGTTGCACCTATCCTGCAAGAAGCCCGAAGCAGCGAAAGCCATAGAGGGGTTGCCCCTGGGCCAACCAACAAGCTCTGGGGGGTTTTAGTTGTCCATGCTTGTCGAGAAAAGCGAGTCTGGCAAGAGTCTGAAGCGCAACTCCTGCAACAAATTGCTAACCAGTTGGCGATCGCTGTTCAACAAGCTAGCCTATTTGAGCAGTTGCAGCAAGAACTCACCGAACGGCAACAAGCCCAGCAGCAACTCACCGAGCGCAACGAACAACTGGCAGTCTCTAACCAAGAATTGGCCCGTGCTACCCGCCTCAAAGACGAATTCCTCGCCAACATGAGCCATGAACTCCGCACCCCCCTCAACGCCATTCTGGGCATGAGCGAGGGGCTACAAGAGCAAGTATTTGGCATCGTCAACGAACAACAAATCAAAGCTTTACAAACCATCGATCGCAGTAGCTCTCACTTGCTAGAGTTAATCAACGACATTTTGGATGTCGCCAAAATTGAATCGGGTCAAATGGAGCTCGATTGCACCCCAGTTTCAATCAATCATCTCTGTCAATCCAGTCTGGCTTTTATCAAACAACAAGCCCTGCAAAAACGCATCCAGCTAGAGATTAAAGTGCCACTCAATCTGCCCGACTTATTGATTGATGAACGGCGGATGCGCCAAGTCTTGATCAACCTTCTCAACAACGCGGTCAAATTCACTCCTAACGGAGGACGCATCACCCTAGAAGTTAGCCGTCAACAGCCCCGGGCCGACCCAGATTCTGCCGATTCCTCACCCCATTTTTTGGTCAAAGAGACTCTGCAAATTGCCGTCATCGATACAGGTATTGGTATTGCCCCAAAACATATCAACAAACTGTTTCAGCCCTTTATCCAAATCGATGGCGCCCTGAATCGTCAATATACAGGCACTGGCTTGGGGCTTGCCCTGGTGAAACGCATTGTCGAACTCCACGGCGGGCAGGTGGGGCTCACCAGCACCGTGGGTGTAGGAAGTTGCTTCGCGATCGACCTTCCCTGCACTGCTTGTGCGCCATCCTCTCTTGCCCTGGAACCCCAGACAGAGTACCGCATCGAACCCAGCGGGCCCGAACAGCAGCGAGGCTCTCCCTTAATCTTGCTGGCGGAAGACAACGAAGCCAATATCAGTACGGTTTCGAGCTACCTGAGAGCTAAAGGCTATCGCATTGTCTTGGCGAAGAATGGAGAAGAGGCGATCGCCCTGGCCAAGTCTGAAAACCCCAATCTAATTTTGATGGACATTCAAATGCCTGGTATGGATGGCCTAGAAGCTATGCAGCAGATTCGCCTCGATCCTAGGTTAGTCGATGTGCCGATCGTTGCCCTAACTGCCTTAGCCATGACTGGCGATCGCGATCGTTGTCTTGCCGCCGGAGCCAATGATTACCTCACCAAACCCGTCAAGCTGAAGCAATTGGCAAGCACTATTCAACAACTTTTAGCTTCTAGGTAAAGATAACCCGTGAACAGACCATCCGTTTTAGTCATTGACGACGATCCCAATAATTTTGATGTAATTGAAACCCTCTTGAGCGAGCAGGATTATCAATTACATTACGCTGCCAGCGGGGTAGAAGCGATCGCATCCCTCGACGTATTTGAGCCTAATCTTATTTTGCTGGATGTGATGATGCCAGGAATAGATGGCATCGAAGTTTGTCGGCAAATCAAAGCCATGACAAAATGGCAAGCCGTTCCCATCATTATGGTGACAGCATTAAACTCAAAATCCGACCTTGCCCATTGTCTCACTGCCGGCGCAGACGATTTCATTAGTAAACCTGTAAATGCTATTGAACTGCGTGCCAGAGTTCACTCCATGCTGCGAATTAAAGACCAGTATGACGACCTGCAAAGCTTACTAAAATTGCGGGAAGATATGGTTAAAATGGTAGTCCACGATTTACGCAATCCCCTGGCTGGTATCTTGCTTGGCTTGGAACTCCTAAAAAGCATAGAGTATCCTAGAGAAAAACAACAAAGGCAACTGGATCGAATTTACTCATCAGCCCAAGCAATACAGCTATTAATTGATGATTTATTGCAAATTGCTTTACTCGAATCCGGTAAAACTCGTCTCAATTACACAGAGATTGATCTGTGCGATCTCATAGAGTCTGCTATATCAAACTTTGAAGCGATCGCTGCTAAAAAAAATCAGTCGCTGGTCGCTCAATTACCAGGAGAAACCAGTAGGAAAGTCTCGGTTGATGCCACTATGATACATCGAGCGCTGGATAACCTTCTCTCGAATGCAATTAAGTTTTCCCCACCCAATAGTCAAATCATAGTGAATGTAGAATTCCTCAGATCTGGCAACGCCAAAATCCAGGTTATAGACTCTGGACCGGGTGTTCCTGATACATTGCGGCACAAGATTTTTGAGAAATACGAGATTGGGAATCTGATGTCGGAGGTCTCTCAAATAGGGTTGGGTTTAGCTTTCTGCAAAATGGTAGTTGAGGCACATGGGGGCGCAATTGGTGTCAAAAACAACCAACCACAAGGTGCCATTTTTGAAATAACTTTGGCAGCATAGCTGACGAGTATCACATTAACTCATAAAACTTTTTACATTATTGAAAGCGTGGAAATGATGTCTCAATTCTCTCTCTTAATTGTTGATGATGAGCCGGATAACTTTGATGTGATTGAAATCCTGTTATCAGAGCAGGATTATCAATTGCATTATGCTGCCAGCGGGCAAGAAGCGATCGCATCCCTGGATATATTCGATCCGGATCTTATTTTGCTGGATGTGATGATGCCGGGAATAGACGGTATCGAGATTTGTCGGCAAATCAAAGCCATGTCAAAATGGCAAGCCGTTCCCATCATTATGGTGACAGCATTAAGCTCAAAATCAGACCTTGCCAACTGTCTAACTGCCGGAGCCGACGACTTCATCAGTAAACCTGTAAATGCTATTGAACTGCGTGCTCGCGTGCATTCAATGCTCAGAATCAAGCAACAGTATGATAATATCCAGAACTTATACCACATCCAAGAAAATACCACCAATCTCTTGGAAAGCACCCTTAATGAGCTGCGTGGCAACTTAGCTTCTACTCTATCCCACGAACTGAATACGCCTCTCAATGGCATCTTAGGCACGATCGGGTGGCTCAAGGACGAGCTCGAAGGCATGGAGATAGCCCAAATCCGTGAGATGTTAGGCTGGGCACATGACTCTGCCCGTCGCCTAGAAAAATTAACGAATAAATTCCTGATTTATTTAGGATTAGAACTATCCGCAAGTCAACAGCACAAGATGGAATCTGCCCGGACTCAATTTGTAGCTTCCGCCATTGAAGCCGAGTTGAAATACCAGGCTCAGAAGGTAAACCGTAGCAACGATTTGTTGTTAACTCTTGAGGAAGCGGATATCGCTCTATCAGAACGATATCTATCAAGGCTGCTCTATGAATTAATTGATAATGCACTGAAATTCTCCTCACCAGAGACAACCATTAAAGTTAGTAGTCAAGTCGTAGGGGAGATGCTGCATTTATCTGTACATGACTCAGGGCAGGGCATGACAGAAGAGCAAATTGCTAAAATTGGTGCCTTCATGCAGTTTGAGCGCAAAAAGTATGAGCAACAGGGCACCGGTATCGGCTTAAAAATTGTCCAGAAAATTGTCGAACTGGCAGGAGGAGAGTTCTCAATTACCAGTATCTATAAAAAGGAAACAACGGTACATCTCACTCTGCCGATTGTCTGCAATTAGCAATCGATTCCGGTTGCACTCCTTATCATTGTTGACTGTTGACTGTTGACTGTTGACTGTTGACTGTTGACTGTTGACGTTGACTGTTGACTGTTGACTGTTGACTGTTGACTGTTGACTGTGAGTCAAAAAAATGAAAATGGCGTGAATTATTTGTTGGCATCGGGATTCGACTTTACGCCCGACGATGAAGCGCGGATTTGATATCATTCCGGCGCAGCCGGAATTGATGGGAGAAGGAATAAATTTCTTTGCATGGGAGTGGCAACACATCAAAAAAGATGAACGATCAGGACAAATATTTGACTCCGAATTAGAGCTTGCTTCTGGGGTAATTCATGGGGTGAAAGGTAAATAAAAAACCGTACACAACCTATTAAACTTAACTCGAATCACTCTACTTAATCTTTTGTTACATACTGGCGAATTTTGCCACCGACTTAGTAAGTTCTCGTGCAAGCTACAATTGCAGACTGCGGGCGCGATCGCACTTTATCTGCACCCGCTATCCCTAAAACCCCGCAAATCGCGCCCGCAGTGCGACAGAATCGGGATTTGCGGGCTCGCGCAGTACCATCGGGCGCTTCGCCATTTTAGATTTTAGATTTTAGATTTTAGATTTGCAATGACTGATGACTATCGGCGTAATGTAAAAATCAAAGCATAACCCTTTTATTTGCCACTTTCCTCATGCCTTTGCCGCGCCTGTTAACCTTAATTGCTGCTTTCTGCCTCGCCCTGGGGCTGATTATTGGGCTGGTGAGTTCCTTAACAGGGCTTTACAGTCAAGTTGCGTGGTCTGCTTCTCCGCTGCTGGCTAATGTGCTGATTTTCCTGATAATTGTACTTTTGGCGACCCTAATTTTTGCGCTGGTTTACTATTTTAGGTTGCTGCAACGCCCTCAGAAAATTAAGGGAAAACGGCCAATTACTCCGAAGATTCCTGTTGTGAAAAGTGAAGCTGCTTCGGAAAATCTTAAAGCAATTCGGCAACAAGTCGATCGCATTCAAGATGAAGTAGCGCGGCAAGCTTTGCTGTTGAGAGCCCGCGAAATTGAAGCTAGCATGGCGAGGGGCAGCGTTCGAGTAGTTGTTTTCGGCACCGGTTCTGCGGGCAAAACTTCCGCTGTGAATGCGCTGGTGGGGCGGATGGCGGGACAGGTGGGCGCGCCGATGGGAACTACCGAAGTTGGGGAAACTTACACTCTGAAATTGAAAGGAATCGATCGAGAATTAGCAATTACTGATACCCCAGGCATCTTGGAAGCGGGAGTTGCGGGAACTTATAGAGAGGAATTGGCGAGGCAGTTGGCGGCGAGGGCAGATTTGATTTTATTTGTTTTGGACGGCGATTTACGAAAATCCGAGTACGAACCGCTGCGGACTTTGGCGGAAATTGGCAAAAGGTCGATCGTGGTTTTTAATAAAGTTGACCTTTATCCCGACACCGACAGAGATGAAATTCTCGATCGACTGCGGCAGCGTGTTAAAGGTTTTGTATCAGCAATGGATGTAGTAGCAATTAGCGCCAATCCGCAAAAAGTTGTACTAGAAGACGGCACAATTTTTCAGCCATACCCGGATATTATGCCATTAATTCGGCGCGTCGCTGCAATTTTGCGAGCTGAAGGCGAAGACTTAATTGCGGACAATATTTTGCTGCAATCTCAGCACTTGGGAGACCAAGCGCGCAAGTTAATTGACGCTCAAAGAAGGCGGCAAGCTGATAAAGCAGTAGAGCGATTTCAGTGGATCGGAGCTGGAGTAATTGCCGTAACGCCTTTGCCAGTTGTGGATTTGTTAGCGACAGCAGCAGTTAACGCTCAAATGGTAGTAGAAATTGCTAAGATTTACGGCTGCGAATTAAATATCGATCGCGCCAAAGAGTTGGCATTGTCTCTAGCAAAAACCCTAGCAAGTTTGGGAATAGTTGAAGGTGTAATTCAAGTAGTATCAAGGGCGCTGCAGTTAAGCGTAGCCGGGTTTGTACTTGGCAAAGCAATTCAAGCAGTCAGTGCGGCTTATTTAACCAGAATTGCCGGTAAAAGTTTTATTGAATATTTCCGCCATGACCAAGATTGGGGCGATGGTGGCATCGCCGAAGTTGTACAAAGGCAGTTTCAGTTAAATCGGAAAGACGAGTTTGTCAAAGCATTTGTCAAAGATGCGATCGCCCGCGTTGTCGAACCTCTGAACATCTATCAGCAAGAATCGGAACCAGAATTAGAAATGTCAGCGGAATTGGAACCAGAATCTTTGTATCAGGCGCCGCAACAAGACGATTGGGAAACTTACAGCAACAAACGCAACGATGAGTGGTAACTGGGAATGGGGAATGGGGAATGGGGAATGGGGAATTTGGAATTGTCAACTGTCAACTGTCAACTGTCAACTGACAACTCACAACTGACTAATAACTAATTTCGCCCCACCAACAAATAAACGATCATTTCTCCTTTACCTTTAATCTCAACAGCACCGCGCTTTTTAAACAAAAATTTATCTTTTAAACGATCGTAAACCGCAGCAGTCACCTGAATTTCCCCCGGAATACCGCTTGATTCCATCCGCTGAGCAACATTTACTGTATCCCCCCACAAATCGTAACTAAATTTAGTTAAACCAATGACTCCCGCCACCACCCCACCAATATTTATCCCAATGCGGAGACTAAAGTTGTGATTGTTTTGGACATTGAAGCTAGCGACAGCAGCTTGCATATCCAGCGCCATTTGGGTAATAGCAAAAGCGTGATTTTCCTGCGGATCGGGCAAACCGCCGACTACCATGTAAGCGTCACCCATAGTTTTGATTTTCTCCAAACCGTGCCGTAAGGACAACTCGTCAAATTGACTAAAAATTTGATTGAGAACTTTCACAGTTTCGACAGCACTTTTTTGAGAGGCAAAATTCGTAAATCCCACCAAATCGGCGAATAAAACGCTGACCTCCGCAAAGCTGTCAGCAATTATGCTTTGTCCCTCCTGCAAGCGGTCTGCAATCGGTTTCGGCAAAATATTTAATAGCAATTCTTCAATTTTTTCTTTCTGAGACTTGGTTTTTTCCAACAGCAACCGCGTTTCCATTTCTGCCTGTTCCCGATAGGCGATTTCCTGCTGCAACATCAGATTTTTATCCCTCAGTTGCAACTCTAGTTCCCGCAGCCGCAATTGATTTTCTACCCTAGCTACCACCTCTACGGTTTGAAAAGGTTTAGTAATGTAGTCCGCCCCCCCAGCATTAAAGGCTTTCACCTTCTCAGAAGCTTGTACCACAGCACTCAGAAAAATAATGGGAATGCCACGAGTGCGATCGATCGCTTTCAAGCGACTGCAAACTTCATAGCCATCCATATCGGGCATCATTATATCCAGCAAAATCAAGTCAGGCTGAGCCAAATCCACAGAATCGAGTGCCTGTTGCCCGCTAGATGCAGCTTCTACTGTATAACCTTTCCTCGATAAGATCAGCTCCAGTAACAATAAATTGTTAAGACTGTCGTCCACAATTAAAATACTGCCCCTTAATTTTTCTGAAGATGGTTGATTCATCGGCTTGTTACGGGCTTAGTTAAACTTAATAAACTTAAGATTTGTTTAAATTTATAAATTACGCACGGGTGCATCCAAACCTATTTTTTTTCACGGAAAGACGCATTGCCGAAGGCAAGCAAGAGGAAAAAAACAGGTTTGTGAGGGCATGATTGCCTCATGAACTCAAATTTATTATACTAATTTGTCAAAACAGCGAAAGCTGGGGCTAAAACTTCATATTGCGGATAAATTCGATCGGCCTGGGCGTCGATTGATTGATTGACTGGCAAATTGATTCACTGCTTGCGGCCGGTTTTGAAAGCACAAATATCCCACAAGCCCCACCGCTGCAATTGGCACTACAAAAGACAAAAGAGACTACCCGGACACTTTACAGGGGTGATTTTCCCGAAATTCTGACAATAGCTGGATTCAAAAGTACGATCGACATCTTGGGCGGTAAGAAATGGGCGTGATTTTTTAATCTGATGCTCCCTGAGTTTCCGGTGCCGTATTATATTAAGAAATATAACAATAATTTTACACATTGGGAAGACTCCGGGGGGAAGCAAGTCAAACCGAGCGATCGGATCGAACACAATTTTGATAAGATTTAAGATTGACAACAAAATTTGCTATTGTGCGTCCGGGTAAAAACAATGAGCGATCGACCAATTATTCTCGGTATTGTCGGAGACAGCGCAGCGGGCAAAACCACCCTGACGCGGGGAATTGCCCAAGTATTAGGGCCAGAAAATGTCACTGTGATTTGCACGGACGACTATCATCGCTACGACAGAAAGCAGCGGGCAGAAATCGGAATCACAGCATTGCATCCCGACTGCAATCACCTCGACATCATGCAGCAGCACCTCAGCCTGCTGCGTACCGGACAAGCAATTCTCAAACCCATCTACAACCACACGACAGGTACATTCGACCCGCCGGAATACATCAAGCCCAGTAAATTTGTAATAGTTGAAGGTTTGCTGGGTTACGCAACCCGAACAATCCGCGATTCTTACGACGTAAAAGTGTATCTTGCTCCTCCCGAAGAGTTGCGAACTCAGTGGAAAGTTAAGCGCGATATTATGAAGCGTGGTTATACTGAAGAACAGGTGCTTGCAGAAATAAAAAAACGCGAACCGGACTCTGAAGACTTCATTCGTCCTCAGCGCAAATCGGCCGACGTTGTAGTTAGTTTTTACCCGCCCGAAGCGGACAATGAATCGAATTTGAGCGTCCGTTTAGTGCTCAGACCGACAATTCCTCATCCTGATTTTACTGAAATATTAGGTCGAGGCAGCGAGAGTTTTAAACCTGCAATTCGCTTGGGACTCGATCGGGATATGGGCAAACCTGTTGACGTTTTGGAGGTAGACTCCCACGCTACCAGCGATCAAGTAAACGAACTAGAAATGATTTTGTGCAGCGAGTTGCCCCACCTGCGGGGATTTTGCTCCGCCCAAGGCAACCCGGAAATTGGCAAACTTATCGGCACAACTGGCGAAGTTTTGCAAAGTTACCCGCTAGCTTTGACGCAGTTGCTAGTTGCATATCACATGATGAAAGCAATTCATGTGTATTAGTTAGTTGTTAGTTGTTAATTGTTATTAGGTTTTTGGTCATTAGCTTCACTTACTATTACCAATTATAATTAGTAACAAATAACAACTAACCCATGACTAATGACTCATAATTTGAGAGTCTGCAATTTTCCAGATGCCATCCCAATACTCTAAGGTATAGCGAACTACCTTAGTATTGAAACTGCTACTATCGACTCTGTCATTTCGGTACACTGTGGCATCTTCGGTGACTGTGACTTCAATAGTGGCTTTGTTTCCAGATGCTGCAAAGCGTTCGACGGATTCAACTTTTTGGACACCGTATCTGTACTGAGAATTGCTGTTTGTCAGATAGTCTATCGCTTTGACTGTATCGGCATACAAAATACCTGTAGTCATTTTAGCCAGCAATTGGCGATCGAATGGAGGAGCAAAGATTCTCTGCTTTGCCTCCAGCCACTTGCTAATTAAATCCGAAGCTTGTCCCAGAGTAATATTCTGAGCTTGACTAATATGATCTTTGCAGTAATTTGTTGCAATCCGTTGTCGGGTACAAGTAATATTTTCCGCTTTGGCGGGCGGAGTCAACCACAAAGGAGTTAAGATAGCGAGTAGGATTATCGGTTTCATATCTAAAGTCCTCACTTATGCTGAATTGAATTTATTTAGCCAAAATTTAGGTGAGAATTCTTAGGAGATAATGTCAACCTATCGTTAGTTGGTCAGTAATTTTGTCTACATCATGTACTGGGGGGATTTCGGAATTTGAATTGTATTATTTTTGTCACAATTGAGAATAAATCCTCGGTGCTCGCAAAGTCGGGTTAGCAGTGCCTAATTGCTGAAGTGGCATGGAGACTGGCAACTGACTTTGAGGTGCAGGCAACATTTCGCCTCGGAAGTCGAGGAGGGTGACGAGTAGCAGATAGGCAACTGCTAAAATTATAGAAATCACCCCAGTGATAATAGCAATAATTTTTGAACGATCCATATTCGGCAAATTTTAACTACAGTTAATATTAGTTTAACATTAAAAATATCAACATTATTACTTAACTTATGCAATAGAATATAATCAGGTGCTAGTTATTTCTCTGACCAAAATGGAACCTCTTGTAGATGCGCCAAATCCCATCGAGATGCCCGGAGCTACCCCAGTGGTGGAAACATTTAATCTGGGGAAGTTCTACCGTACCGGCTTCTGGATGAATGAAAAAATTGAATCGCTCAAAAATTGCACTCTGACTGTCTCTGAGGGCGAAACTTTCGGGCTGTTAGGGCAAAATGGAGCGGGGAAAACTACGCTGTTGAAAACTTTGCTGGGTATCGTGCGGCCCACTTCTGGCAGGGCGCTGCTGTTGGGGAGGCCTTTGGGCGATCGCACCGTGAAGCAGCGAGTCGGCTATTTGCCAGAAAATCCCTATTTTTACGATTATCTCACGGGCTGGGAATTCTTGCAGTTTGCGGCGGGGTTATTTCAAATTCCCCCCTCGATTCAGCGGCAGCGAATTCCGCATTTGCTAGACTTAGTTGGCTTATCTCAATCGGCGGCCATTAAAAAACAGTTGCGCCAGTATTCTAAGGGAATGCTGCAACGGATCGGCATGGCTCAAGCTTTGATTAACAATCCAGATGTGGTATTTTTAGATGAGCCGATGTCGGGTTTAGATCCGATGGGACGCTATCAGATGCGGGAGATAATTTTATCGCTGAAAAATCAAGGAAAAACGATTTTTTTTAATTCGCATATATTGTCGGATGTGGAGAAGATTTGCGATCGAGTGGCAATTTTGGCGAAGGGTGAGTTAATCTGCATTGGTGCGATCGACGAACTCCTCGGCACTACTGAAACTTACCGGGTTGAAGGTAGGGGCGGCCACTTGAATATCCTGAAAAAATGGATACCGGATATGGAAGTTGATGAGGATTTGTGGTACGGTCATTTGCAGGGCGCTCCGAAAGAGTTTCTTTCTACTCTGAGCGGTACGGGAGGGCAGCTAATTGGGATGAATTTGGCTAAGCCTAGTTTGGAAGAATTTTTTATGCAGCAACTGCAAGAAAGAGGGATTTATTCTAGTGGTTGAACTCAATACATCTGATTTGTTGTGCGTTGGGCATTTTGCCCGCCCCTGACCAGATTTTCGGTTTTTTTGAAGTAGTCATTTTGAGCGTTGATGGCGGCAGTAATGTCGCCGTTGGAGAGGGTGAATAGCAGCGAGTCAATTGTGCGATCGAAGGGGGGTGCTTTGCCAGTTGCCGATTGCAAGGATTGCCCAGCGATCGCCCTTCATCCATCCCCGTTCATCCCCGTTCATCTGCGGTTCAAAAAAGAGCGATCGCCCTTAATCCAAAAAGTGCGATCGCCCATTTCAATTCCTAACCAGAAATCACCTCACTCAAAAGATGAGCCTGAGAACCCTCAAGCCGAGGCCCATGAATCTGCACCACTCTAGAAGCCAAGAAATTGCCCCAGCGCGCCGCTTGTGTAGAACTTAAACCGTTAGTAATTCCAAACAAAACACCCCCCGCAAAAGCATCACCAGCACCAACAGTATCGATCGCCTTTACCGGAAATCCAGCCACATCAACAATCTGTTTGTTCTCCACCACCATGCAGCCTTTATCCCCATTAGTGATAAAAGCCAAATCCGAAATCTCGCTCATTTTCCGAGCGCACTCTTCCAGAGATTCCTCCTTAAAAAAGCTCCGAACTTCATCAGCATTGCAAAAAATTACATCGCAATATTCCGAAACCACCTTGTGAAAATCATCAGCAAATCGATCGACTAAAAAGCCATCCGAAAAAGTAAAAGCCACCTTCACACCCAGACGCTTAGACTGTTCCATCGTCTCAATGCTAGCCTTTCTCGGATCGGGAGCATCCCAAAGATAGCCCTCAACATAACTGTACTTGCAGTGAGCCAGTCGATCGACATCAATATCAGTCGCAGCCAAAGTAGTAGAAACCCCCAGATTAGTACACATCGTGCGTTCCGCATCCGGCGTAGTCAGCACAACACAAGTACCAGTGGGCTCCTTCGACTCAGCAGCAGGATGCACGTTAAAATCAATCCCCGCCGCCAGCAAATCTTGCCGATAAAATTCCCCGTTAGTATCCTTAGCAACCTTCCCGGAATAATACGCTTTACCGCCGCTCTGAGCCAAACCAATCATCGTATTTGCCGCCGAACCCCCCGATCGCATTTGCAGCGAATTGTGCTCTAAATCGTGCAAAATCCCCCCCTGCGTTTCCGAATTCATCAGCGTCATCCCGCCGCGATTCAGCCCGTGGCCGAGTACAAATTCATCTTCCACCAATGCTAGGATGTCTACAAGGGCATTTCCCACGCCAAACACATCCACGGAACGGGAATCTTGATTGTTTTCTGTCATCAGTAATTTTTGGTTTACACTAACTATCAACTCTATAATAAATCGGATTAAAGTCAACATCCCCACTCCCAATCTAAAGTCCCCAACTTAAAATCTAAAATTCACAATCCAAAATCCCCAATCTAAAATCTAACTAAAATCCAAAATCTAAAATCGCTATGACTTCTCTCCCACCTCTGATTCAGCAAATGTTGCAACCCGGGTTTTACCCGCACGGGGTGACAGAACCAGTGCAGCTACTTCAGACTCATGCTTCCTTTGTTTTGCTGACAGGAGATTATACTTACAAAATCAAGAAACCAGTCAATTTTGGCTTTTTGGACTATTCAACTTTGGAGAAACGGCAGCATTTCTGCAACGAAGAATTGCTGCTGAACCGACGCACTGCACCGGAAATTTATCTAGAAGTTTTGCCAATTGTTAAAATTGGGGATTCGTTTCAATTTGGCAGCAACTTACCTGCTATAACTCCGGTTGAATTTGCTGTAGAATATGTTCTGAAAATGCGGGAGTTTCCTCAAGATTCGCTGTTGCTTAGTTTGTTGGAACGCGGACTGTTGACACAGCAACTTATGGCAGACTTAGGGCGGGAAGTTGCCAACTTTCACAGCAGGGCAATTAGTAATAGCTACATTCGCACATTTGGCGAAGTCAGTCAGATTCGCACAGCAATAAACAACAATTACCTGATTTCGCAAAAATATATCGGCGGGCCGCAGACTCAGGTGCAATTTCAGGAAACTAAAGATTATACGGATACGTTTTTTGCGAGAAATAAAGACTTATTTAACTTGCGGGTTGCCAATAATAAAATTCGCGAGTGCCACGGAGATTTGCACTTGCGGAATATAGCATTCTGGCAAGATAAAATATTACTGTTCGACTGCATTGAATTTAACGAGCCTTTTCGCTTTGTTGATGTCATGTACGATGTCGCTTTTACAGTAATGGATTTGGAAGCGCGGGGGCGCAGAGACTTAGGCAATGCTTTTCTCAATACTTACATCGAACAAACAGGGGATTGGGAAGGACTGCAACTGTTACCTCTGTATTTGAGCCGTCAAGCTTATGTTAGAGCAAAAGTAACTTCCTTAATGTTGGACGATGCCGCTATTTCAACTACCCAAAAAGCAGAGATTTCACAGACGGCAGCTCATTACTATAAACTGGCTTGGCAATACACAAAACCGCGCCGGGGAAAGTTAACTTTGATGTCCGGTTTATCGGGCTCTGGCAAGAGTACAGCAGCTCGATATTTGGCTCGCAGCACTGGGGCAATTCACATTCGATCCGATGCGATTCGCAAACATTTAGGCGGAATTCCTTTAAATGAACGCGGGGGGCAAGATTTGTACTCGGATGAAATGACGGCACAAACTTATGGTAGATTGTTAGAGTTGGGGATAATGCTAGCTGACCGAGGTTGGAATGTGATTTTAGATGCCAAGTTCGATCGCCAAAACTGGAGAACCGATGCGATGAATCAGGCTCAATCCCACGGCTTGCCCCTGCAAATCATTTACTGCACCGCACCCATTGAAGTATTGCGAGAACGACTGCAACAGCGCCGGGGCGATATTGCCGACGCGAAAGCCGAACTATTGAGTTCGCAGCAAGCAGCTTTTGAATCTTTTACAGAATTAGAGAAAATTTCTGTAAACATTGTAGATACTCTGCAAGACTTAGAGGTACAATTAAACTTGATTGGTGGAGAGTAGTTGCAGTTCGATCGCCCTTGGCAATTTGATTGTCTGCTAATATTGTAAATATCTTACTGTGTTATTACAAAAAAAAGTTGCAGCTCATGCCAAAATTTACCGGAGACTCCAAGGGGTTTAGCCCCGCGCTGATATGGTTTGTGTTGTTTACCGTTGGGTTTCGCTTAGTAGGATCTACGCTGCCCCTGAGTCTTGGCCTGGGTGTCATCGGTGGCGTGGCAGCAGGTTTAATTGTCGCTTGGTGGCACAACGAATTACTACTCAACCCGAATATGAATTCCCAGGACAAAACCTCGGATGCTATCCTCAATAAAGAAGTAGTGCAAAGGGACGGCCATAAATATAGCAAAACCTCTAGGGGTGATGCTTCTACATTGTTTGGCTGGTTATCTGGGCCAGAGGATCGTAGGTAGCACCGAAAAGAGTTTTGAGTATTGAGTTTTAAGTTTTAAGTTTTAAGTTAAAGAGTTCATAATTCACAACTCAATACTAAAAATTTACCACTCCCGCCCCCTAAATTACTAATTACAGATTAGCCAGTAACGAGGGTAGATTTCCAATTACCTACCGCTAACGAGAAATTTTAATTACTTGCTGAATGTTTGTATTTCTATCGAAACTCCTGCCGCTGTTTATTTATCCTTTGGGGTTGAGTTGCCTGTTAATGATGGCGGCTTTAATAACACTTTGGAAGCGTCCCAAATGGGCGGCGGCGCCAATTGCTGCGGCTTTAATTATTTTACTCCTCGGAAGTAGCGGTTGGGTTTCAAAATCGTTAGTTCGATCGCTCGAATGGCAAAACTTACCAACCGCCGAACTCCCCCAAGCTGAAGCGATTATCGTCTTGGGCGGCGGTGTCAAAGCAGCTTTACCTCCCCGTCCTTGGGTAGAATTAGCGGAAGCGGGCGATCGAATAATCTACGGTTCTCGACTTTACCGGCAAGGCAAAGCTTCCCTCTTAATTCTCAGCGGCGGTAGAGTAGATTGGAAAGGCGGCGGGCCTGCCGAATCGGCAGACATGGCAGAAATTGCCCAAACAATGGGTGTCCCGACATCAGCAATTCTGCAAGACCCCGATTCACACAACACTTATCAAAATGCGGTCAACGTGCGGAAAATTTTAGATGCTAAAGGCATAAAAGGGCCGGTTTTGCTAGTGACATCGGCGATGCACATGACTCGATCGCTCTTAATTTTCCAGCGTCAGGGAATAAAAGCAATTCCGGCACCAACAGACTTTCAGATCACACAGCAGGATATCGCAGCATCCCAAAACAATTGGCAAGCAGTCGCCTTGGATTTATTGCCGGATACCTATCAGTTAAACCAGTCAACTAAAGCTTTGAAAGAATACATCGGCTTAATCGTTTATCGTCTGCGGGGATGGCTTTAACAGAATTTTAGATTTTAAATTTTGGATTTTAGATTGAAGAATTTAAACTAATATCAAATCCGGTTGCATCCTAATTATAGGGACGGGGCGGGTTTATATAATTTGTCTATACTTATCAAATATCTGGGCGAACTCGTCCCTACAAAACTTCATCAGATAAAATTCCAAATCAAACGGATACGATCTAAAATCTAAAATCCAAAATCTAAAATCCAAAATAGATTGAGTGTGCTAGCTTAAAGTCATTAGAGCCAATATTAGCCATAGTCGCCCCCAAACAATCATGCTGCCCCACGAGTTGCAAAACATTGCCCCAGAACCGACTCCTGCGGCCGAAATTTTTCAGAGACACCAAATTGTCCGCGAGTTTTACGACGAAATTAAGTACCGTCAAGAACTAGAACTTCACTGCCAGTGGTATTACGCTACAGCCAAGCAGCATCAGCAGGAATTGCAGAAAATGCAGGGAGATTGGAATATTTTAGGTTGGTTCAGCCGCAGACGGTCGAAAAATTAAGGAGTGAACACAAAAAATGGTTTGTAGTAAGGACTTTAGTCCCGTCGATCGACTAAAAGCCACAGAAAAAACTGAACTCCTCACTACAAACTCTAAAACAGTTATATGACCCGCCCGAAAACAAATAATTCTTTTCCGACAGGATCACTGATCAGCCCAAAATTTTAGACCAGAGTTCAAGCTTCCAGATTCATCTTTGGAGTAAATCTAAAATCTAAAATCTAAAATCTAAAATTGACTGCCCGGATTGGATATTGTCTTTGGGCTCCGGCTTCTACTTGGGAGAGAGCTAGACTTCCGAAGATATCAATTCGACCTCATCCTCTTTCAGGTGAGCTCGAAATTTTTTGTCAAATTGTACTAGAACCGGCCAATTAGCACTGACAGGTCGGCCGTGCCATTCGTGAACGATCGCCACGACTTCTCCTTCCATACCCTTAATATCAAATGGTTGACTGCGATTTTCAGGGTGGTGGTAGACAACAACAGAGTTTTTAATGCAAACGCGATCGCCAACTTTCATAAATTTAAACTTAGTGTTCTTTCTTCCAAACTATACAAAGCGTGCAAGTGCAGAACACCTGTACGCTTTGGCGACAGTCTTTTTATCTTCCCACACAAGTAGAGCGAAAGCTCAAAGAAACTTGTCGGTTCTCTGTGGGTGCTTCGATCGCCCGCCTCGATCCCGGGAAGCCTCAATGCCGATCGATCCTCGGTTGATCCTGCAGGCCCGATCGAGATTTAAATCTCGATCGGGCGGATTCTCAAGGGCGGGAATAGATGCAGGCTAATCAGGAAACTATTTACTTAACTGATTTAACCAACACTCAACATAAACAGCCAAGGTTTGACCCAACTCCAGCAACTGCCGGATCGAAGACAAGTCCCAGCCTGCGCCGGAACCTGCAATCCCCAAGGCAACAGCAGCCACCACACTCTCGCCCTCCGAGGCATCTTGCAGTTGCAGCCAGCCCAAACACAGAGGCACAATTTGACTGTACAGAGAATCGAAATACAGTTCCTGCGATCGATCCAGACACAAACCCAAACTCAGCCGATCGCCCACCGAAATCAAACGCTTGATCGTGCGGATATCAGCTTCTAACTTGACAGGCGAGCGATCCTCCGCGCCCGATCCTGCTTGCAGCAGCGCGTCTAGCGATCGCCAAACCATCTTTTCCAAAATTTCCTTGACTTCGGGAACGTTCAACCGACAGCGGAGATGGCCGCTTTCAGTGGCGATCGCCTCAATTTCCGCCAGCAGCGGTTCGACATCCTCGGTTTCCACTTCTAGGGCCTTGGCCGCCGTCAAACAGCGGTGTCCCAAAGCCACCTCAGCAGCCACCTGCAACTCTACCGGCACCTGCAACTCATCACGGTGGAACGCCATCATCACCCCGTAATTTTCGCGGTAAACCTGAGTGTAAAGCTGATCCAACCGAGTCAAATTTTCCTGACTCAGCAACTGCACGATCCGGTGGCGTTCCTCAGCGAATAAATCCCGTAAGCTAAAGGACTGATCCCCAAACAGCCGCACCATTTCCAGAATCGCGTGGGCCGCCGAAGCTTCTTGCATAACTCCAAACAACCGCTCTTTGAGCATAGTGTAAGACCGGCGGCTGCCAAAAGGCTGAATGCAGCAGTGGAAGTCCCAGCCGCCGAGGTGCAACGCAGCAAACACAAAAATCTCTGTTTCCCGCGTAATTTCCGAGGTTAACTGCAATTGACCCACAGCCAGAGTCATCGAGCCCATGCGCTGAATTTGGAAATCTTGCTGCTCGGCCTGGTAGCAGTAAAGTCGCTCTTCGCGGGAAAATTTGGCAAACAGAGAACTGATTGCGTAGTGGGCGGCCACTTGTTTGAGACTAATTTGGGCTGTAACCACGAGTTTGCGGTAAACTTCGGCCCCTGTTTGGAAATACTCAACGTTGCTGGGTACGAGGGCTAGTCGATCGACAAAATCCTTTTCTAGCTGGATGCCGGTAACTTCACCCGCCAATTCCAGCGCCCGGGCCGCGTAGCGGAGAATTTGCACGCCTTCTGGCCGCGAGATTTCTTCAAAAAACCAGCCGCAGCTAGTGAACATTAACAGGGCGTGGCGCTGCATTTCCAGCAGTCGCAGGGCGTCCACCTGTTCTCCGGCATCGAGGGGGCGCACTTGATGGCGTTGAAGGAAACTGTCAACATTACTGGGCGATCGATCCCGGATAACCTCAATATATTCATCTCTGGCTTTCCAGGGATCGCACAACAGCTTGCGCCCCGCTTCTTCATAAATCGGAATCAGTTGATCGCGCAGCCAATTCAGAGTATCCCGCAGAGGGCGGCGCCATTTGAGGTGCCATCCGCCGCCACCACCGCAGCCGCAATCATCTTGCCAGCGATCGACCCCGTGAGAACAACTCCACGCCGTCACGGGTTTGAGTTCCACTTCCCAAGCGCTCGGATTTTGACTTAAATAATGAGCAAAATTCGTCACCGTCCAGCCTCGGCGGGGAAACTCTTCTGTGAAGGCGTAGGCGAGGCATTTTTCGGTACTGTGTTTGTGGTGGCCGAAAGTTTCGCCGTCCGTCGCCACGCAGATTAATTGAGCCGGTCGGTGGTCTCCCCGCACTGCTTGACCCAAGCGCCCGGCTAAGTGGTGGCTGCTGCTGAGAACGTCATTGAAGCCCATATCTCGCGAGATCGGGCCGTCGTAGAAAAAGATATCAATGTAAGGAGTGTTGGCAGGGGGGGCTTCGGAATTTTGGAAGTGCCTGCCACCAAAATGGTGAGTGCTCAGCGGCGAGAGTTGGTGGTTAGCCATCAACCGCATTTCTGGTTTCAAATAGCAGCGGTACGGGCGAGTCGGATCGATTTGACCGCCTCCGACTTCGTGCCATTCGGAATTATGCCCTGGTTCCCCTTCGTGGTTTTGCCCGATTAGCGGGCGGCAGCGTTCGGCTTGGGAGGGGGCTAAGACAATGAAGCGGATGCCTTCAGCGACTAAAACTTCGAGGGTGGCGTAGTCTACGGCGGTTTCGGCGAGCCACATTCCTTCGGGATCGCGATCGAAACGGGAGCGAAAATCAGCGATCCCCCAGCGAATTTGGGTGTATTTGTCTCGCTCATTAGCCAGCGGCATGATGATGTGATTGTAGACTTGGGCGATCGCGTTGCCGTGACCGTTGAGCCGCTGACAGCTTTTGCGATCGGCTTCCAGAATCCGCTGGTAGACTTCGGCGTCGTAGCGTTCGAGCCAGCTCATCAGGGTCGGCCCGATGTTGAAGCTCATATACTCGTAGTTGTTGACGATCCCCGTGACTTCGCCGCGATCGTTGAGTATGCGGGCAAAGGCGTTCGGGCGGTAGCACTCGATGTCAATGCGTTCGTTCCAGTCGTGGGCGGGCTCGGCGCTGGCTTGGCGTTCGATCGCATCCAGGTAAGGGTTTTCCCGGGGTGGCTGGTAAAAGTGACCGTGAACCGTCACGCAGACCCCTGTTGCAGCAGCCACGCTGGTTTGGGTTGCAGCCGTTACGGTTGGCGAAGACAAAGGTAGCAGATCGGATTGAGTTGTAGAAATCGAAACCATGCGATCGAATCCTCAAGTAGTTAAAGACAATAAAACCAGCCTAATTAGAAACTGAAACCTTACGCAGCAAGAGTTACAGCTAGGCATCTGTTAGGACTAAATTTGGCTGACAAGTTTTGATACATTTGTAGTATTGCGAGCAAAGCATTCGTTCCAAGATGCCAACCGTCGATCCCTGGTTTTTTTGCCAATGCTTTGCTGTTGAAAGACTTAAAAAAGGTAGCTTTTGCTGCTTTTTGGCACTTGCGACCCATTTCGGGTTCGTGCTTGCAGGGCTGCTCATTGAGATTTTGATTTACATTGCTGGATCTTAAAGTCTTATTCATTAAATAGCAAGTTTTCGCCGGAAAAATTTAAAATTTGGCGATAAATCTTGGCGGTTGTGGATATCGGTTTAATACCCGATCGATTTATAGAATAAGAGTTTTGTCCTAGTTTCGCATCATACTTTAGGTGCTTTTTACCGAAGTCCTGGAGAAGTTAGGCTAGTTGGGTTAGGGCGGGGCAGATTTGCTGCAAATGTACTTTCCAGAAGAGTTGTAACACTTGTGCGGAGTCAAAAGGCAACAAAAAACCCAAACGGTAAGTGTTATGTTTTAACTCCTGAGAGGTATGTGGGGGCGGAGGCGGAGGCATTGGAGGATGAGGAGGGTTTCGACGAGAAGATGCTGCATTTGACGGCTAAGTGGGAAAAAAAACTAGGTTGCTGGCGATCGCCTAGTGCAAGCACCTCTTGCAGAAATTCATTGGGGCATAATCTCCGCATTCTGAATGCTGTGAAAGCTCCTGTTGAGCGCGAGTGCTACCTTCGCTATACTATCAAGCAAGGATGGAGTCGAAATGTGTTAGTTCATGCTATCTGATGAATCAGGAGAAAGCCCGCAGGTTTGCAGTTATTCGTGAGGTGAAATCACCAAGTATTTTAAAAAATAAAATCGAGTTAAACCAATAGAAAAATGCCACGAGTAATGATATGAGTTCCAATCAAAACAATAACGTTGTCCATAACACTTGGTTCTTAACCAACATTGACTATGAAGGAGAAGGACGGGCTGAATTTGAAAATCCTAAAGGATATATCGAAGGATTGGTTAAAGTTTCCTTTGATGAATTCGGCAACTCCAGTATCGAAATGAACGTAGCCAACTGCTATACAGAACAGCCCCTCCGCGTTGGTTTTATAGAATTTTTTAATGCAGATACCCCCATAGAGGAAGAGGGTCGTTTCTCTTTTACAAATCGTTTAGGGAGCAACCCGTGTAAAAGTTTAACTGTCAATACTCCCGATGGGATTTATTCCGCACAGGGAAGTATAGTCTACCAGCCTAGCATTGCTTTGGGCGGGGATAACACGAGAGTTGAATTTTATTTGGTTCCTTCATATTTTGACAATATAAATGCTGAAATTCCTAAATATTGGGTATTTCCAATATTTAACTTAATCTCAGATTTTACTCAGCTAAATTCACAGCTTGATTGCCATCCCCTGCGTATTCTTCCCAGGCTTGACGATGCAGAGAATACTACATGGACACCATTATTCAGGAAGCTTTTTTTCAATATTCATCGTTTAATTGTCTTTGATTTCAAAGGAACTAAGGGATTTATTCAAAAATTGCTTGATTTTAAGGAACGTAAAAAAAAGCTGTACTCGGGTCAGGTGCAACGTACAATCACAGCGGTAATGGTTGGGGAAGTTGGCTCTGAATCCATTGACATAGATAAATTGACGAACTGGCTACCATTCGGTCTTCTCCCTTTACTGAGTCTTGCTACTGGTTCTGAGGTAGGAATTCCTTGGATTGAATTTAGAGATGCTAATGGTGGGCTTGTCCGACGCATCCATAAGAGATTCGGTCAGCCAAAATTTTCAAGAGGACACACTACTATTTCGGAACAATATAATCAGGGAACTGGCTATTTACTCACCGGCGCTCAGTCTTCAACGCCTTATGGAAAAGAACCTCTAGGTTCTGTAATATTTGACCTAGTTCAAAGCAGTTCACATAGCCTTACTATTGAAGACAAGCTAAATAAAATTTGTCGAGCCTTTGATTATTTATGTCAGCACTATAAGCTAGACACACAAAATTTACTTCTTGGCTTAGATGATGATTATAAGGAGTTCGTCAAAAAAACTCTTAAGTCTGCGGCACAAGATATTCGTTCTGTGGGACAAGCTGCAAGTGATTCAGGGCAAAGCAAGTTACTTAACAAAATTGCTGATAAAACGATCAACTCTAGCAACATAGACAGGGATTTCGGTCTAGCTGTAACTGACTTACTAAAGCATTTGGGTTTACATGATGCTGACATTATTGATGCCTACTATCAAAGTAACCCACGAGCTGATGGAAGGACTCATTGGAGCAGTGTTATGTCTAGATATCGTGGAATTGCAGTGCATACGGGTGACTTTAGCTTCCAAGAAAAAACATACGATATACATGATGTTGTAAGAATTACTTATCATTTATACGATATTCTGGTACGCATTGTTTTTAAGATGCTTGGGTATGATGGTACATACCAGCCAATAATCAGAAATCAAACCTCACAGCCTGTCGATTGGGTAAAGGCTGATCTTCAAGCCAGCGAATTAGGGTATTAACCCAAGAATATATGGTTTAGATTTAATCGCCAAAACATTGAAGTGGACATCAACCAACAAAAAGAACAATTCAGCAACATCTACCTGCAAGCTGTCACCACCGTTGCCGGCTATTCCCTCTACAAACCCTTCGTAGACGATGACAGCGTAGACTGGGGAGTAGCTGCGAAAGGCGGGACTGGCCGCATCAGAGCACCTCGCTTGGAATTGCAGTTAAAATCTACATCAAGAGATATCCAAGACGATAACTCCATCCGCTACCCCCTCAAGCTCAAAAACTACGACGACTTAAGAATGGATAACTTCGCCATTCCCCGAATTTTAGTTGTCGTTTTAATCCCCGAAACACCCGAAGACTGGTTAACCCAGTCGGAAACAGAACTCTGCATCAGAAACTGCGGATATTGGATCTCGCTGCGGGGAAAGCGAGAAACACCAAACACAAACTCTGTCAACGTCACCATCCCCAGAACCAACCAATTTACAGTCGCCGCCCTTCAGTCAATTATGGAGAGAATTAGCCAAGGAGTTCAACCATGAAAATCACCGTAAAAGATAGCCAAACTCTCGAAACAATCAAGCTAAATCAACTGAGAAATTACTTACAAACTCACGGCTGGCATGAAGACCAACCTTTCTTAGATAATGCCACACTTTGGCACAAACCAACAGCCGATGCAGAAGAATTTGAAATATTGCTACCTAACCGGGAAAACCTGGGAGATTATGCAGCCCGCATCCGCGAGGCAATCCAAACCCTAGAAAACGCAGAAAATCGCCCTCAACTTGAAATTTTAAGCGAACTACTTACCCGCATTCCCAACACGACTATTCAGGGAATTGTTATGCAAATTCACACCCCAAATACCAAAAAATTAAGTGGCGAAATTACTCTCCTCGGCCTTGTAGTTGCCAAATTGCAGAAAATTCAAACTTCACTCGCAGACAAAGATTATATCCTGGCGATTAAAGCTTATCAAGAACGCTTACCGATTCTCTGTAGCGGTGACTTAATCAAAGACAACAACGCCTTCATCCTCACAAACCCCCACAACTTAACTCTCGATGAATTGTGGTAAAACTAACAGATTTTGTCGATCTATATTAAACACCTTCCAAACAGATATCAAGTTCCCTAGCAAAGGCCTCTGGTGCATCCAGCATCAGCCAGTGTCCAGTATCGGCGATCGTAGTTCTCGTCAGTGTGGGACGGAGGATGTGGAGGCTGAACGGAAAAGTGTTTGAGGGAGCAATAATGGCGTGGGCCCGTGTTCCAGGGGCTGCTAGGTAGGGATCGAGAGCATCAACTGCTTCAAAGGCAAACATCCCGCGGTACATTCCACGCAGACAATCCCGTGGAGTCGCCGCCAAGCAAGCGAGTATCCGATCGCGCGTCTGGGCCGTGCTTCCTGTCAGCGCCTCATTGAAGCTGGTTTCCACAGCAGCCCGCCAATCCTCCATCTCCAGCGCCCTCTGAAAGGAGACGATCAGTTCGTACACATCTGCAGGCACCTTGGTAAAATCTCCCGGTGGGTCTGCCAGGATCAACTGCGCGATGCGGTGCGGTGCGGTGGCTGCTGTGGCGAGGGCAATAAAAGCACCGAAACTGTGGCCGACGATCGCCACTCGATCGAGTCCCAGCCCATCCAGTACCGCCAAAACATCCGCTACACAGGAGGCGGGCGCATAGTTGCCGTCCTCCGGCGGTGCAGAATCACCGTGTCCCCGCACGTCAAGGGCGATCGCGCGTCGGGTACGGGCGACATGGGCAAGCTGCGCCTCCCAAATGCTCGCGGAAACCGCCATACCGTGGACGAACACCACCGGCAGCGGTTCCGACTCCGCAGCGGTTACAGGGGGGCTGGCTTCGATGATGTGAATAGTGCCGATCGGTCCTTTGATATTTGTCGATCGCATAAAAACTTCTCCTAAGTTTTATAGTCCTAGACGCACGGCTAGTCAGAAACCGGGTTTTTCGCAAAAATACTCGGTTAGAGCATCGCAGAAAAGATAAAAACCCGGTTTCTTTGGTTTGGATGGGTAAGTCAGGTTTTAATTTCCTATAGCGGTTCTCAAAAAAGTGAGGTATGCCCTACGCCCAGTCGTACCTCATCTTTCGCTCGAAAGGCTATATTTTCACACAACCAATTTTACCTCTGTTACTCCTTGGCGCAATTCATACTGTCCTTTTACCCAAAATTGTTTAATTTTTTCACCCAAAAACGGAGCAGCTTGCATCATCAATAAACGCAACAATCCATTTTTTCGCAGTTGTTCGCCTTTCCACGCTTCTTGTGCTTGAAGTTGTTGGGCGCGAATAATTTCCGGTTCGCGTTCTGCCTGAATCCGCGATAATGCTAAGTCAATATCCTCGGAATTAGCCCCTGCTTTCAATAAAGGTACAAGGTGATTGGCCGCAACAATTACATCGCGGAACGCCATGTTAATTCCTTGAGCGCGAACCGGAGACATCGGATGTGCAGCATCCCCCAAAAGTATGATTCCTGGTCGATGCCAGCGCGGACAGCGACCAACCACAACAGATAATCGCATCGGAGATTCGATCGTATCCGCACAGTTGCGGAAATGTTCTGCCATCCACGCAGGCGATCGCGATGCGAAAGTTTCTGCCCAGTCTGTGTGTTTCCAATCCGTTTTGTCATCTGCCGATAGCACCCAAGCCAGATGAAGTTTTCCTGATTCTGCCCCATGAAAAACACTAAATCCGCTACCGCCATTCAGGATGGAATAAAATACATTATCCGCCACAAACCGAGGATGAGCGGCAAGTTTAAACCACAGAACATCTATACTATTCTGCTGTTTTACTAACTCTAATTCTGCACGCTGTCGTACAACCGAGTTTCTACCATCTGTACCAATCACAAGTGCAGCAGCAATCTCTCGCCCATCTCCTAGCTTTACACCCGCAATGCGATCGTTGCTGTACAGTAAATCTTTGACGGGAACACCTGCGATAAATTCAAACTCTGGATGCAACTGAGCTTCTGAAATTAGTGTTTCTAGCAAAGGCGGTTGCGATACCAGCGTACAAGGTCGATTTGACCCCATTGGCTCATCAACTCGAAATAGTTGCCGATCGCCCACAATGAACTCCCAGGCATCAATTTGTCGGTGTGGAACACCTTCTAGCATAGTGGATAAGCCCATTTGTGCGATCGCATCCAATCCGCTGGGCATTAACCCTTCACCGCGAAAGACTCGGTAGGCATCTTTTGCAGCCTCAACCAAAGTTACAGCAATACCTCGTTTCACCAGCAGCAAGGCAAGTGCCGCACCAGTTGGCCCCGATCCCACAATTACAACTTGTGTCATTGCCATTCCCCATTGCTTTTTGCGGATATTGAGATGTCAACAAAGGTGGTAAAAAGAGGCGCAATCCCCTATTCCCAGCTATTTCTGGAGTGCCTGTTGAAAAGTCTTAACTGCATCAACATGATTCACCATATTGATGCAACGCAACAACAAATCCAAATCGATCCCTTTCACCTCCTCACTACTAGAAACCTTTTCATAATAAAGTGTATTGCCCTCTCCCCGGAGGTGATAAACCTCTAACAATCCATCTTCCCAGAACCACACTTCCTTTATCTTCAGCCGCTTGTATGCCTCAAGTTGGTTGATGCCACCACTAGAAAACACGACCTCGATCGCCAAATCGGGTAGCCTACGACCAGGGGCAAGTTTATAAGATTTATCGGCCTCTCGCTTGACTTTTCCAGTTTCACTTTCCAGAGTCATTGAGCCAGTTGGAGTAAAGTCAAACCCCCCCATCAGCAGGTAAAGCTCCAACAATGCACCAATTCTTTCTTTAACGGTTTCGTGGGGTTCTCCAGGCATTAGTTTAATCTCGAAAACTCCATCCAGGAAAGAAAGTCGATATCCTGGACGGTCTAACAATTGCTCAACTGCTTTGAACTCTCTCCAAGTGAGTCCCTCAAACAGAAGGGGTGATTCTTTTCTGGGTGGTGCGATGATTGCTGCAGTCATTTGATTCTCCAGTCTATTTCCAGATGAGAAACGATCGGGTTTGGAGGGCGATTTGTTTATTATAACTTTAAGTAGCTTTCTCCACTGTAAATCCGATTTCTTGCCCGTAGGATAGTTCCAGGGTGTGACCGTCCGGGTCTCGCAAAAAAGCCCAGTAGCCGATCGGATATCCAGCATCTTTTGGCCCTTCAAGCAATACGCCTTCTTGACGTGCTTTGTCGCAGAGTTCGTCCATATATTCGCGACTTTTGCAACCTACTCCGAGGTGTGCAAAGGGAGACAGAACGGGATGTACGGAGTCTGTTTGAATTAGCACAATTACAAAAGGGCGAGTGCGATCGGAAAGCCAGACCACAGCAACACCTGCTTTGGCATCGATGCGGCGGTGAACGACCTGCATTCCAGCATACTTGGAGTAGAATTCGATAGTGCGATCGACATCAGAAACGGGCAGTGCGATGTGTGTGAGACCGATATCACTCATATGTTATGTTGCTCCAATCATATTAGGCTTAACATCAAGAATTGCCACTTCCACTATCATAATTTTAATGAGATGCTCGCCACTTAGCCGCTTTCAGATCCATTGCTTTAATGAACCCATCTTTTTCGTCCATGTACGCCTCAATATTATCAGGGTATTTTTCGGCAAGTTTTCTCTTTAGTTCGCTGTATTCCTGCGCGGCTTCAGAATGGGTAATCATATAATCTCGAAACGCTAAGTGGCGCTCTATCTGCGGTGAACCAACTTCAAAACTGTGAATGTGGTGGGTTCTATCCTTGCGAAAATAACGACGACCGGATATCCCAAACTCACCCATTGCTTGATAACCTAATGCCTCCATTTCTGAACTCTGTGTATCGATTTTAAGAATATCTTTAACCTCAACTAGCATATCGATAATCGGCTTTGCATGAATTTGTGGAATGGCTGTGCTACCAATGTGATGTATAGCAACCACATTTTCCCTAAGTGCAAGTGCAATCAGTTTCGACTCAGTTTCAAAGGCGCTTCGCCAATTTGGATCGTGGGGGACGACTTCTACTTTGAAAAAATCTACTTTTATTGACATGGCTGATAATTATTTGCTTTTTTTGTCATCTCATTGATTTACGATCGCATTTAAGCGAAACTGATTTTATTATCCCTCATATTTTACGGGCTGCGCCCAAAGCTCTTAAACATACGGACAGCGGGGAGAAACTGACTGTTTGGGAGAGAAATTTCAAAGCGCTCAATCACCTGATAGTCAAATTTTGTGTAAAATGGCTCTCCCGCTAGCGTCGCAATCATCTCAACTTCCTTAAATCCAGCACGATCAGCAGCCAGTTCGCATACTCGCATAATCTGACTTCCAATTCCTCGACGTGCCCATGTTGGATGAACAAAGAATGCACGAATCTTTGCCGAGTCGCTGTCTGGGTTGAGCAGGCTGTTTCCTGGATTATTTTTGCCTGAATCACCTCCATAAAGCGTTTTACGCTTACTCCAACCACCGCAACTAACAATTGTTTGGTGATTGTTCTGAGCAACAAAGTATGTTTGGTCTTGAATCAGTTGACTGTCAACTCCAAAGACTGTGCCTAGTGCGCCTTCAATCTGCTCTGAAGTGTAGTAGCCTGCAGGCACAAGCTCTAGCAGAATCAGGAATTAAAGTTGTCAGCTTAGGAATGTCTTCTAAGGAAGCTAATCGAATACAAAAATCCATTGAACCGATCGGCTAAACAAATCGCTCTCTTAGTTTGTCACATCCGTGAAAGTCGCAATATAGCGATCGCCCGATCCTTCGCCCCCAGCTTTAAGCCAACACCCAAATATCGAACCCTCCCTGTTTCTTAAACTGTGTGGCAGGCTATGATTGACGGTTGGCAGCTTTTGAGAATCTAAATGCTAAACACAAATACAATAATTTCCAGTCTGCTGTTATTTATCCCGGTTTCCATCGCCGGACACTTTCTCGGCTGGGAATCCTCCACAATCTTCATCACCTCGGCTTTAGCCATCATCCCTCTAGCCGCGTGGATGGGCACGGCCACCGAAGAAATCGCTGTCGTCCTCGGCGCCAACTTGGGCGGTTTGCTGAACGCTACCTTCGGAAATGCCACGGAACTGATTATCGGCATCGTCGCCCTCAACGCCGGACTAATAGATGTTGTTAAGGCCAGCATTACCGGTTCAATTATGAGCAACCTGCTGCTGGTGATGGGATTGGCGATGCTGCTGGGCGGCTTGCGCTACAAAGAACAAGATTTTCAGCCGACAGTCGCCCGGTTAAATGCTTCAGCGATGAACTTAGCCGTGATTGCCATTTTGGTGCCAACTGCAGTTAATGCCACCTCTATTGGCATCCCCGCAGAAACTATGCAGAACCTCTCTAGCGCTGTCGCTGTAGTGCTGATTGTCGTCTACGTGCTGACGCTGCTGTTTTCGATGAAAACCCACAGTTATCTGTACGATGCAGGGGTGGCAGAAATAGAAATGCTTGAAGATTTAGCCGAAAATAACTTAGCACCAGACAGTCCTGACCACAAAGTCAATCTGCCGTTGTGGATTTCGGTGCTGTTGGCCTGTACCCTGATGGTAGCTGTCGAGTCGGAACTGTTGGTGGGTACTCTCGAAGAAGCGACAGCGCGTTTGGGACTGACATCACTGTTTACCGGGGTGATTTTAGTGCCGATTATTGGCAATGCTGCCGAACATACGACGGCGGTGACGGTGGCGATGAAAAATAAAATGGATTTGTCGGTTTCTGTGGCCGTGGGTTCGAGTTTGCAAATTGCTTTGTTTGTTGCGCCGGTGTTGGTTTTGGCAGGTTTTGTCTTGGGCAAACCGATGGACTTGAATTTCAACCCGTTTGAACTTGTAGCGGTTGCGGTGTCGGTGCTGATCGCCAATTCTATCAGTTCTGACGGCAATTCTAACTGGCTCGAAGGTACTTTGCTGTTGGCAGCTTATACGGTTTTGGCGCTGGCTTTCTACTTCCATCCGGTAATTGAGGGACTTGTGTAAAAGGCTTTCTTATCGGGAAGGAAGAAGGAAGAGGGAAGAGGGAAGAAGGCAGATTTTTTCACTCCCTCACTCGCCCACTATCCCACTCTCACTTCTTTCTTCGAGAGTGGTGGTTGCGATCGTACAATTGAAATGTGGCTGCTCTCTCGTTATTAGTTCTGGTGTGTTTATACATTATGTGCTGTCATCAGGGATTTGTGACCTCGATCGGCTGTGACAAACAATAAAACCTTTGCCCTCAAGCCGATCGTTAGATCCCACGGCCACCGGTTATACAAAAACACGGGAGGCTGAAGTCTAGCGAGACTAAAGCCTCGCTAGACTTCAGAGACGTTGGAAGATTTCAATCAAGGGTGCTGATGAGTCTTTTACTAGGTGTGCTACGATCGTCATAAGTTGAAAATTGAGTCTAACTAGACAAAGTAAAACCTCGTACTCTTATTGTTGAGTACGTTGTCCCACAAACACGGTGTTGCCGTCTAGGAAAACTCGTATTTGAACAAAAACCGAACTAGATTTAAAGAGGACTAATCAAATACGGTATGCCATACCAGAATTAACGATTTTAGAAAAGACACCTCTAATGCGGCTTGAGTAATCTTGTCAAGGCAAGTAACGCAAGCTGAATCAAAAATCTCACTCACCAAGAGTGCACAGAGGTTAATCTAATCGCTTAATACTTGATTAAACTTCCTCCGAGCTACTTATGACAAGCATATTGACAGAGGCGCAGTTTTGTGCAACATTCTCAGAATAATGCCCAAAATCTGCAGGAAAAATTTTCTGGAAGAGTAAACGACGGTCTATTTAAAACTGACCAGCCTATAAAAAGGTCGAACGGGATACCACGATTCGTTAAATTGGTTGAAAATAATGGTTAAACAATGGCTAAAAGCTTCCACAATAATAAATAGTTGTAGAGACTTCAAAAATAGGGTGCTGCTCCACCCGAATTTACGCCTGTGGACAAGTAAGAGCCGACTCTCTTGGCAGAAGCAGGAATCAGACCCTCTAGAAAATACTTCTAGTTGAATGGTGAAGCTTAGATAAGTTTAGCCAAGTTTTGTAGAGCAGTGTCAAAGTAAAACTTGATAGAGCAACCTCAATCAGGGTTATGTGGCTTCTGTGAGTTATTGCCTCAATCCCAAATGCCCGAATCCCTCCGATCCAGCCAACTCTGGTAAATCCGTGTGTATCCACTGCGGGTCAGAACTTTTGTTGCAAGGTCGATATCGGCTAGTCGCGCCTCTCGGAGGCGGCGGCTTTGGCAGAACATTTGAAGTGGACGACAACGGCGCCCGAAGAGTGCTCAAAGTCCTGCTGAAAGAACATCCCAAAGCTGTAGAACTGTTTAAGCAAGAAGCCGACGTGTTGGTCAGGCTCAGACATCCAGGTATTCCAAAAGTCGATCGCGACGGTTATTTTATATTTACGCCCGCTCACAGCACAGAGTCTTTTCACTGCCTCGTGATGGAGAAAATTGCTGGTGCCAATTTGCAAGACTGGCTGAAACATCGGGGCCGCCCCATCAGTCAAGAACAAGCTGTGAACTGGCTCAAACAACTGTCGGAAATTTTAGACCAAGTTCACCGCCTCAACTATTTCCATCGGGATATCAAGCCGCACAATATTATGTGCAAGCCAAACGGGCAGTTAGTGCTGATTGACTTCGGGACTGCTCGGGAAGTGTCGGCGACTTATTTCGCTAAGGTGGGCCAGGGGCAAAATGTGACTGGTATTGTTTCCCCCGGCTACACGCCGCCCGAACAAACAAATGGCAAGGCTGTTCCCCAGTCAGATTTTTTTGCTCTGGGGCGCACTTTTGTTTATTTGCTGACTGGAAAGCCACCAACTGCGTTTCCAGAGAACCCGCGCACGGGCAGATTAATGTGGCGCAAAGGAGCTCCTCAGGTTTCCGACGCCGTGGCTAATGTAATCGATTATCTGATGGCGCCTTTTCCGGGAAATCGACCTCAAAGCCCGCAGATGGTTTTGCAGTGCTTGGAGGAAATTAATCTCGACGGCGCTGAAAGTCAGTTGCCAACTCAGTTGCCGACGACGGGGCAAACTAAAATTCGCGGAACTGCCGGGCCGTCTGGGGCGAAGAAGCAGAGTTCCATGAACCGCCTCAGACCTCTGAATTCGGGATTGAACAAGACCGATAAAGATGTTTTTGATTGGAAAAAGAAGTTGCTGGCGGGCGCGGCTGTTTTGATGGTGAGTGTTGGCGCGTCTCAAATTTACGGTTCGCTGCGTTACGGGGTGTTTCCGGCAAACCCGGTGTGGCTGCTTTCTACTTTACCTACCACTCATTTTTTGCAAAAAAGTTTGGATAATGTTGGGAGTGTAAATGCGATCGCCCTGTCGCCTGACGGTAAAACTTTGGTGAGCGCAAGCTTTGGGACGATTAGAATTTGGAATGTGAGGACGGGACGCCTAGTGCGGACTCTCAATTCGGTGCATTCTAAAAAATCGGTCAAGACGGTGGCGGTGAGCCCGGACAGCTCGATTTTGGCCAGTGGGGGCGACGACAATAATGTGATTCTCTGGGATTTGAAGACGGGGCGACGGATGCAGACGATTGCCGCTCACAAAGCCACCGTCAACGAGATCGCTTTTAGCAGGGACGGTCAAACTCTGGCTAGCGGCAGCGATGACAAAACTGTTCGCTTGTGGAATGTCAGAACCGGCAGCAGGTTGCGGACTTTGAGCGGCCACGCCGGAGGAGTAAACGCGATCGCTTTGAGCGGGGATGGTAAAACTCTCGCTAGCGGCAGTGAGGACAAGACTGTGCGTTTGTGGAATCTCGCCACCGGTGAAGTCAGAAGAATTATCACAGGTCACCGGGGCCCCGTTACTGCTGTGGCTTTTAGCCCGAACGGGAAAATTGTGGCTAGTGCTAGCACCGACAATACGATCCGTTTGTCGAACGTCCAAGACGGGAAGCGCACCCGCACTTTTAAAGGGCATTCGAGCTCGGTGAGGACGATCGCCTTTAGCCCGGACAGCCGGACTTTGATCAGCGGGGGCGAAGATATTATAGTTTGGGATTTGAAGACGGGAAAAGAAAGAAGCACTCTTTCTGGTCACACTCAGTTTGTGAGTTCTGTTGCTATTTCCAGAGATAGCAAGACTTTTGTGACCGGCAGTCCCGATCGCACTATTAAAATTTGGCGAATGCCATAGTCCTACTATTTTAGATTTGAGATTTGAGATTTTAGGTTGAAAAGCCGAGGCGATCGAGAAATCGCATCCCGACTCCGACGTGGAAGTCTGGGCATTGCCCGCCCTACAACTGTTACTTGCCGCAATTGGCAAAAGCAGAAAACAGGTTAAATTCTGTAACCCTCCACGCTTGCCATGTCTGCGCGCCCGCAAAAAGACTGTACCTTGTTATGCTTTTATCGCTGTCAACATAACTTTGCCAACTTAATGAAGCAACAGTTGGATACTGGGCTGGAAACTCCCCTGGTATAGGACTTACTTGCGAGCTCATGTTCCATCCTACTTGCTTGCTAAAATCTTGAATTTGACCTTCGCAAGTTCGACAGTTAGAACCGCCCACTTTCTGCCAAATCTCTAACTGTGGAGTCAATCCATACTTGCCATTGCTCGATCGCATCCACATTTGATCGATCGCCCGGAGGTTCGGACAAGACAGATTAGCGGAGTTGTTGCGGATCAGAGAGACTGTTTCTTGATCTGCTTCGTACCATTTTTCGGCTTCTAATAAGGATTAAAGTTTGCTAAATTCGCTGTTACTTTCTTGTGAATTAGCGGGAAATGCTGGTTGCAAAACTGCCATAAATGTGCCTATTAATGCGAGTGATTGTTTGCTAAGTTTAAACATGATATTTTTCTGAGTAAAAGTGATTTAACAAATGACTGTTTACCATCTCTAAACAGAGACGAAATCTTCAGAGCCGATGAGGTTTGGAGCAACGCCTGTCAAAGAAGCTAAAACTTCACCGCTGCTGGCTACTCTAATTAATGTGGCGTTAGTTCCAGGGGAAATTGATAGCTGTCCGAAGGTCAAGCCATTGATTAATTGAATGGTATCTTGAGATTTGGTGAAATCAGAGATTGTATCAACTCCCAATCCCGCACCTAAAACAAATACATCGTTGCCCGCGCCGCCGACTAGATTATCGTTGCCCAAACCGCCGTTGAGGGTATCAAAACCTTTGCCGCCAAATAGGATATCGCTGCCGCCTCCCCCGATAAGAATATCGTTGCCTTGTCTGCCGGCGATCGTGTCATCGCCGTCTAAACCGCTGATATTATCGCTGCTGGGAGTGCCTGTGAGGTTGTCGTTGCCGTTTGTGCCGTTGATGTTGTTACTAGAAGTATTGATAACGCCTGGAATGTTGGTTAAGTCAACAATAAAGAGGTCTGGGCCATTGTTGGTATCTCCCGGCACGAGGTTGGAGGCCTTAGATGAAAACGCCACTTTCTGCCCGTTGGCGGAGATGGAGGGGCTGTAGGATTCGCCGTTCCCCTGATTGCCCGCCCCTGAAACAGAGACGCGAGTGGTGGTATTGGTTGACAAGTCGCGCACGAAGATGTCAGTGCTATTGTTAGTGTCCCCCCGCACGAGGTTGGAGGCATCAGATTCAAACACCACAAACCGTCCGTCGGCGGAGATCGAGCTATAGTCGGCGGAGATCGAGCTATAGAGGGAGGAGTCGTTCCCCGGATTGCCTGCTGAGTCAACTGAGACGCAGGTAGTGGTATTGGTTAACAAGTCGCGCACGAAGATGTCGCCGCGATTGTTAATGTCCCCCGGCACGAGGTTGGTGGCATCCGATGCAAACGTCACAAACCGCCCGTCGGCGGAGATGGAGGGAATGCCGGAGGAGTCGTTTCCCTGAATGCCTGCTGAATCTACAGAGACGCGGGTAGTGGTATTCGTTAACAAGTCGCGGACGAAGGTATCGCGACTATTGTTAGTGTCTCCCGGCACGAGGTTGGAGGCATTAGATGCAAACCCCACAAACCGCCCGTCGGCGGAGATGGAGGGGAACTCGGAAATGCCGTTCCCCTGATTGCCTGCTGAATCTACAGAGACGCGGGTGGTAGTGTTTGTTAACAAGTCACGCACGAAGATATCACGGGTATCGTTAGTGTCTCCCGCCACAAGGTTGGTGGAATCCGATGCAAACGTCACAAACCGCCCGTCGGCGGAGATGGAGGTCAACAAGGAATAGGAAATGCCGTTCCCCTGATTGCCTGCTGAGTCTACAGAGACGCGGGTAGTGATATTCGTTAACAAGTCGCGGACGAAGATGTCGGCTCTACCGTTAGTGTCCCCCGGCACGAGGTTGGAGGCATTAGATGCAAACGCCACAAAGCGCCCGTTACCGGAGATGGAGGGGAGTACGGACAAGGCGTTCCCCTGATTGCCTGCTGAGTCTACAGAGACGCGGGTGATAATATTCGTTAACAAGTCGCGCACGAAGATGTCATCGGTATTGTTAGTGTCCCCTGGCACGAGGTTGGTGGCATTAGATAAAAACGCCACAAACCTCCCGTCGGCAGAGATGGAGGGGATCTCGGAGTCGCCGATCGCCTGATTGCCTGCTGAGTCAACTGAGACGCGAGTAATCGTCATAAGCCCTGACATTTAAGAGTACAAGTTTGGAACTTCGTGCGGTTGATTGACATCATTCAATAACCAGCTCTCAAAGTCAATTCATAAAATTCATAACATTGAGTTCATAAAAGTCATATTTATCAACAACTGTTGCCGACAGTAGACAAAATAGCCAAACTCATATGCAGTCAGCGAGCGAATGATACTTACTCCAGAATTAAAGAAGTTTTCTGTAAGCTGTTCAGCATTTAAATTTTTTGCCTGAAAGCCAGGGTGCAAAGAGTCTAGGGTTCAAAAATCCCAATTTAAATGCGTATCAGCTTATTGCAAAATCTAATAACTAATTCCCCGCCCGTTTTTGGCAAATTCATCAACAGTTTGCTGCGAAAGTTCGTGAACTGCGATCGCCTGCAACAGGTCAAAAGGCAATGTCAAATGATGTGCTCCAGCTAATAAAGTCTTTACCGCTTCTTCCGGCGATTTAATGCTAGCTGCCAAAATCTCAGTATTAGTTCTCTGCAACACATTGGCCATATCCCGCACTAACGCAAAACCGTCTCCCAACAATCTGGTGGCGCGATTCACATAGGCGATCGCATATTTGGCCCCCGCTTCTGCTGAGACAACTGCTTGTGATGCGCTGTATATCGCCGTCACCGCGCAAGGAATGGACGGTGACAAATGTGCTACTGCTTGGAAACCAGCCGCCGTTGCTGGAACTTTCAACACTGTTTGCTGTCCAATTAATTCAAAAGCCGCTTTTCCTTCTGCTACCATGCCATCAACATCAGATGCCCTTAGCTGATAATACACTTCCCCAGGAATCAGTTGTGCCAGTTGTTTAAGGGTTTGCTCAGGAGATAACTCACTTTTTGTCAAAAGTGTCGGATTAGTAGTAATTCCCGCTACCCATCCGAACTTGCTCGCCCGTGCGGCTTCCGCTACAATTGCAGTATCAACATAAATTGCCATCGGCTCTACACCTTCAGTTTGTTAAAAATTTCCAGACGGTTGCTTGCAGATTGATATAAATCCGAGCAAAATTAATTGTTAAGCTTTAACAATATCAGAATCTCGGAAATATTACTGTTAAGTAAATATAACAATTCAGTGATGTGCATCATCGGTAGTAGTGTGTGAGTTTTGAATTTAACAGGACTTAGGCTCAGAAATCCCGTTTCTTACAAAAAATTGGTGGAGGACGACCTATCTGTGAATAAACCTCGTTTTTGAGGAAAATTGGGTAAGTGCGATTTAAGATAGCTAACAACTAACATCAAAACTTTTAAGTCAGTTGGTAACTGCGATTGTCGGGTAAGGAAAACTTGACTCGCCAAATCCCGGATACAAATAAGTTACATTTGTATTAAGGGTTATGTATGCAATAACTCCAGGAGGTGACTCAGAAAATGACCGAAGAAAAAAATCAGCAGCCACAAGTCAGCCTTGAGACATCTTCTGAACAACCTCAGTTGGAAAAGTCAGCAGAAACTGCTGAAGAATTGTCGAAAAATCTTAAGTCTGAAACTCTGTCTCAAACGGTTGAAAATAACGCCGAAGAACGTTTGAAGGCTCTAGGCCGCTTAATGATGGTGAGCCTAACTTGGTCGCTGGCTGGTCTTTCCAAACGCGAGTAAGTTATGGAACACTACCGCAACGGGCCAGCTATGATTTGTGAGTTTTGTTGTAAGTTTTGTTTAACTCAAAACTTACAACTCCCGGACTTACCTGATGTCCGGTTAGTTGTAATAAAACCCGTTTTTAGTGAAGACTTTAGTCCTTAAAGCAAGGACTAAAGTTTTCAACAGACCACTCATCACTTTTCTTTAATTCCTTCAAACGGCCCCAAAAAAGTCGGTTCGGGACGGGTAACACGCACTTCCCAAAGCGCTTTAATTACTGCCAAAAATTCGCGAAAACTGTAGTGAATCATGCCCTTATGGCTAAATTTTCCCCAATCCGGCGTTCCTAAGCCGATCGCCTGTATGCCCAACCGGCGACAGGTATAAACAGCGCGGGCTAAGTGAAAGTTTTGGGTAACTAAAACAGCCTGCGTTATGCCAAAAATTTCTTTCGCCCGGTAGCAACTTTCATAGGTACTAAATCCGGCATAATCGAGAACGATATTATTAATCGGTACGCCTTGGGCTTCGGCGTAGTCCTGCATTGCTTGGACTTCGTTGTAATCGACGCTGCTATTGTCTCCTGTCATCAAAAGTTTGTCCACTCGCCCCGCTTTGTACAAATCGACGGCTGCTTGCACTCGATCGGCTAACATGGGGCTTGGAGTGCCGTCTTCCCAAACTCCGGCACCAAAAACTATAGCGATGGGTTCTGCAGGCACGTTAGCTATATCGCTGTAGCGGTAGTTGCTGGTAACAAGTCTGACGTAGTAGTTGAGGGCTAGAGGTGTGAGTAATGAGGTTAATATTAACAGCCCGATGGCAAGACGCCATTGAAATATAAAGGGTTTAGGCAACATAAATTCAAGTTATCTTCCTATATAATTACACGAACAGGAACCTTCGGGGATCTAAAAACTGTCTAGTTACCGAATTTACATTATATTAAAAAAAACATGATTCAACAACAGCCAAAATTTGAATTGCTAGAATCATTTTTATGGGAGCCAAAAAACGGTTATTTTTTGCTAGACAGACATCTTCAAAGATTAGAACGATCGGCTGATTATTTTAATTTTCCCCTATTGCTAACAGAAACAAGCAAAGCTTTACAAGCATTAAGTATTACTTGCAGGTCAGTCAAACAAAAAATACGGTTAACAATATCTTGTGAGGGAAACATAACATTACAAGCTCAGGCACTAGATAGCGGTATCTTAAAAATCGGTGCATCTGTGGGAATTGCCCGCCAACCGATCGATTCTCAAAACCCATTTCTTTACCACAAGACAACTTACCGATTGCCTTATACAATGGCTTTGGAGTCGCAGCCCGAATATCAGGATGTCTTTCTGTGGAATCAAGATGGAATGATCACCGAATCCACGATCGCCAATATCGTGCTCGATACACCCGCAGGCCTAATCACACCTCCCGTCAAGTGCGGTTTATTACCGGGGACGTTTCGTTCTCAACTTTTAGAGGAAGGAAAAATCAGAGAAGAATTAATTACCTTAGATGATTTGCACAGTACCCAAACTCTATTTCTCATTAACTCCGTTAGGGGTTGGATACGCCTCAAAAAAGAGGAAAACCGAGATATTTGGAAAGTTGTAATTAATGGCTGAGATAACACTTTCACTCGATTTTAGAAGGGTGCATAATATGCACTTTACTACTATAGATAGTGTCAAAATTGAATCATTGCGTAAGTTCTGAAAGTGTTAACCATAGTGCAATCTATTATGAAACAAATACAACCTTGGCATTGGCGAAAGCTTCCCCTAAATCAGCGCAGCGGATCGGAGATTTTTCAAACTTTATTTCTAGGTCAAACCGCCGACAGTGCAAGCTCAATATCGGATTTCCCCCCCCGCGATATGGCTGTTCTGCTAGAAAGTCCAGTTACATCTTCTACTAACTTGGCACGATATTCTATTTGTGCAGGTTCTCCCCGGATAATTGATAGTCAACCTCAGCTATGGACACCGCCAGTCGGTGAAATTTTACCTTTTTTACGCGCTCTTTTGGAATCTCAAAAGCAAAATTTAGCAGTCAATGTACCGCCGGAAATTCCTTTTACTGGGGGTTGGTTGGGATGGCTAGGTTATGATTTAGCATGGGAAATCGAACACCTGCCCCAACTCAATACTGATCCGCTTCCTTTCCCGGTTAGCTGTTGGTACGAACCAGAATCTTTTGCGGTTTTAGACCATCAAACGCAAATTCTCTGGTTGGCTGCGAGTCAACCTTCTCACCTCGATGTTATGCAGCATCAATTAGAGCAAACTGAGCGAGAAATAATCGAGAATAATTTACCGGAAAATTCTCAACAAAATTCGGCTACTCCTATTTTTCAATTATCTCAGAGTCAGTATAAAGAAATAGTGCGAAAAGCTCAGAAGTATATTCAGGCGGGCGATATTTTTCAGGCTAATTTATCTTTGCGGTTTGAAGCCCGTACAGATTGCAGCAGTTGGTCAATTTACCGCGCTTTGCAACGGATAAATCCTTCGCCTTTTGCAAGTTATTGGCAAACTCCGTGGGGGGCGATAGTTAGTTGTTCGCCGGAAAGACTGGTTCAATTATTAGGAAAAAAAGTGGATACTAGACCGATCGCGGGAACGAGACCGCGAGGTTTAACCTGCATTCAAGATGATCGCTTAGCACAGGAATTAATAGAGAATATCAAAGAAAGAGCCGAACATATTATGTTAGTTGACTTAGAGCGCAACGATATCGGGAGGGTGTGTGAATGGGGGTCGGTAAAAGTTAACGAATTTCTGACTATTGAACGCTACAGTCACGTGATGCACCTCGTCAGTAATGTTATCGGTACATTAAGACAAGATTGCGACGCGATCGACTTAATTCGAGGGGTATTTCCGGGCGGTACGATTACAGGTTGTCCGAAAGTGCGCTGTCTGGAAATCATCGAAGAATTGGAACCCGTGAAGCGCAATTTATTTTACGGTTCCTGCGGTTATTTGGACTGGCGCGGCAACCTGGATTTAAATATTTTGATTCGCACCCTTTTATATGCACCAAAAAGTGACGGTACAACCGGGGGAGTTGTTTGGGGACAAGTGGGTGCGGGGATTGTTGCTGATAGCGATCCAGAAAGGGAATGGCAGGAGTCGCTGCATAAAGCTCAAGCTCAAGTTAATGCTTTGAAATTAGCGGAAATATTTGATTATAGGCTTTCTCAGTAACATGAGGTGTTCTTGGGCATTGGGCATTGGGCATTGGGCATTGGGCATTGGGCATTGGGCATTGGGCATTGGGCATTGGAAGAGTACCTTACTTTCCTGAGAACCGCTATAGTTTTTTTAGCGATCGCACTGTGAGTCATATCAATTCCGGCAGTAAGGCCGGAATGATATCAAATCCGAGCTTCTAAGTCGGGCGTAAAGTCGAATCAAGCTGTCAACAAATAATTCGCGTAATTTTCATTTTTTTACTCACAGTCAACAGTCAACAGTCAACAGTCAACTGTCTATTGATTGTCCGAACCTACTGCCTCAGAAATCGAACTAAATCCGCGTTCTTCTAACTTTTGCAACAAACCTTGGAGAATCCGACGCACCATCCAAGGCCCTTCGTAAACCCAACCAGTGTAAACTTGAATTAAACTCGCACCGGCGGCTATTTTTTCCCAAGCATCTTCGGCGGTGAAAATGCCGCCAACTCCAATTATGGGCAATTCGCCTTTTGTATATTGCCAGATAAATCGGATTACTTCTGTCGATCGCTCCCGCACGGGAAGTCCGCTAATTCCCCCGGCTTCTTCGGCGATTGGTTGGTTTGTTTCTCGCAATATTTGTGTTTTCAATCCGTCGCGGCGGATGGTGGTATTTGTGGCGATAATTCCTGCTAGTTGGTAGGTTTTTGCTAAGTCGAGGATTGATACGATCGCCTCCGACTCCAAATCCGGCGCAATCTTGACTAAAATTGGCTTGATTCCTTGATTTTCTTGTTGCAAAATTTCCAAAATTGTGCTAAGCCCAGCAGCATCTTGGAGCGATCGCAACCCAGGCGTATTCGGAGAAGAAACGTTCACTACAAAATAGTCGCCCCAATCTTTCAGCAGCTTAAAACTCTCCAAATAGTCGGCTGCTGCCTGCTCTAACGGTGTTACCTTAGATTTACCGAGATTGATGCCCAAGGGGAACGGAGACTGAGCCATGGGGCGCTGGGCATCGAATTTTGACTGTTTCTGTGCTGCCTGAAACCGGGCTGCCATTGCCGCGGCTCCTTGATTGTTAAATCCCATGCGGTTGAGGGCTGCACTGTCCTCCGTCAAGCGAAACAAGCGAGGTTGAGGGTTTCCCGGCTGCGGTTGACAAGTGACAGTGCCAAGTTCGGCAAAGCCAAAGCCAAAATTTGCCCAAATGTCAGCAGCTACGCCGTTTTTATCAAATCCGGCGGCCAAGCCGACAGGATTGTTAAAGCTCAGTCCCCACAAAGATTGTTCGAGGCGAGAATCTTGGACTCCCAAAGATTTCTGCAATCGAGAGAGCATTTGGCTGGTTGCGGGGTTTGACTGGGTTCTGGCTGCGAGTTCGAGAACTTGGAGAGTGCGGTTGTGCAGCCACTCGGCATCGGTTTTCAATACGGAAAACAACAGCGGGCGTACACTTGATTGATAAATATCCAATGATTTGTACTGGGGCAATTTACAAATTAGAAATGAGAAGGGAAATAAAAATATTCACGAGCCGACAGCGAAGGCGAAGTTTTTACTTCAACTTCGATCGACTTTATCCAATGTTTGAGATTGAAGGATAAGTGAGACGATTATATTATAAGTTGATTCTTTGGCATTTTATTTTTTTGAATATTTAAGTTAGTAATTTTAAATTAGACAAGGTGCGGGGAAGCTTGGAAATGGGGCAGCAGCAAAGACCGAAGGATTTAGACGAACAAATCGCGACCCTAGAGCGCGTTCTCCAGACTCTCCGAGAAGAGGAGAATGTTGATGTGCTACTTTCGACCACACTCGGTTACTTGCAAGCGGAATTTGACTGGCGGTTGATTTGGATCGGGTTGTACGATCGACAGGCGCACAGATTGTTCGGGAAAGGCGGCATGACTCCTAACGGCGACCAGTCTTTTCTCAAACAGCGGTTTGCCCTCAGCCCAGGAGATTTGCTCGAACAAGTGGTGATTCAGCTCCGCCCGGTGGGAGTCCCGGATTTGCGATCGGAAAGTAGAGCCGGAGAATGGCGCAAAGCAGCTCAAACTTTCAATATTCAAGGCACGACTCTGTTTCCCCTGCGCTACAAAGACCGCTGCTACGGCGTGATTTTGCTCGGCACTGAGGTATGGGGAGCGTCGCCAAAGTCCGGGGAAAAAACGCAGTTGGCGATCGTATTTGGAGCGCTGGCAACTGCTCTTTACCAAATAGAAAAAGACTGGCAGCGACAACAAGTTAAACACCCAGATGAGTCTCTTTTAGCGCTGATTTCGCAGTTGGGGGAATTGCGATCGCTCGACCAATACTTGCAAGCTGTTGTCGAACAAACTCATGAATTTATCGAGCCGACACGCACCAATGTTTATTGGTTCGAGCGAGAGCGACGCTATTTTTGGCGCCGAGTCAGCAACCGCGAAGTTACTCCGGGTTTGGGCGGGCCGGCCCGACCGGCTTCGGGCATCACCGTCCAAGACTTGGGAGAATTTTATCAGGCTTTGGGCAGGGAAGAAATGGTTTGGATCGGTGAATCTCAAAGTTCTCTGAAAACTGAGCTAACGGGGCGGTTGATGCAGCAAATCCGCGCTCGCTCTCTGTTGGCTGCGCCGATTGTTTCGGAAGGGGAATTGTTGGGATTTTTGGCAGTCGAAGCCGGCGAACCCCGGATTTGGCAAGACAATGAAAAGCATTATCTGCGGGGAGTGGCGCAGTTAGTGGCTCTGACGGCTCCTGTCTCGGAGATGGAGGAGAAAATTCAGCAAATTGAGATCGATCGAGATTTAACTGCCGGAATAGCTCACGCCATCTACAGCGATGCTGACTGGGAGACGACTTTGAAAAATACCGCCGAACAGTTGTGCGATCGGCTCAAATGCGAATACTTTTTGCTGCTGCTGTACGGCGAAGAACAAAATCGCTTTGAAATTGTCTGCCAAAATCTGCCCCGCAACCGCAGGTCAGTGCCGTCGCCACTCAACGCCCTCGATGTGGCTGACGTGGGGCTGTTGGAAGAAAGTGCACCTCTAGCTATTGAAAATTGGGAGGAAGACGAGCGGTTGGGCGCTTGGCGGGATGTGTTGGGGGAAGCGGGGGTGCGATCGCTTTTGGCATCGAGCACGAGGGGGAAAAAGAAAGACGGAGAAAACCCCAATCTAAAATCGAAAATCGCCAATGGCAAATCGATCGAGGGTTTGCTGGTTGTCGGACACAATGCAACTCGCACTTGGAGGCGATCTGAGCAAGAATTAGTTCGGCTAGTGGGCGAACAACTCGGATTGATCCTGCACTCGTGGCAGCAGAGTTCGGCAATCGACAAATATCAGCAATTTGAGCGATCTCTCAAATCGGGTTTGGCGGTTTTGCACCATTATCCTGATGAGCAATCTGAGCAAGAGATAGCTGCTGCTTCACCGACGATGTTCCCAGAGTTGCCGCTACAAAAGCTCGATCGTAACTTTGCTCAACACGTTTCCCAGACAATTTCCTGTCCTTTAGTAGCCGTAATTACTTGGAATCCCGGTGAGGAGGAAGGTTCCATCGTAGCGACGGTAGCTGCCAATCCCGTATTTGCCCTCAATCCCGAGGCGGTGATTCCTGTCAAAACAGATGCTTTGATCCAACAAACCCTGGCTGCTAACTCCGTGGTGCAACAGAGCACGAGCCAACTGCAACTGGCGACGAAGCGGTGGCTCCGCAGTCCGGGAATTGGCGAGATTCTGACGGTGGCGCTGCGGACGGCCCCAGAACACGCTCCGGCGGGCATTGTGGTGGCTGCGGACGCTCCGGGCCGCCAGTGGTCGGAGTTGTCGGTGAGTTTACTCAGCTCGATGGCGTCTCAGTTGGCTTGGTGGCGCAGGTATTTGGCGGTGCAATCGATCCAGGAGTCGCAGCGATTGGATCTGGAGTTGCTCAACTGGTACAAACAGCGCCGTTTTGAGGAGTTTTACCGCACGGTGGGAGCGGGGGTGAAGGAGTTGGGGGAGTTGAGTCAGTCGATTTTGCAGTCGGCGAAGGAACAAAAGGATGCTCTGAAAATTTTGCGCTACCAACAGGTTTTGCGGCAAATGGGCAATGCTTTGGGGTCAACTCATTTGCTGCTGAAACAGGAACATTGGCGGCTGCAATTCGGACAAGATGCGGTGCCTGTGAGCGCTTGGCTGAGGCGATCGCTCGATCGAACTGCCTCCCTGGTCAAACAGTCGAAAGTCTTGCTGGATGTGCACAGAGAAACTGCTGTGTCGATGCCTGCGGGTCAGACTTTGAGCGTTCGCGGGGACAGTATCAAGCTGGATTTGATCCTGTGCGAATTGCTGGCGACGGCTTGCAGGCGCTCTGCTGTTGGCGCCAAGATTGAGATTCGCTCTCAGTTGTTGGGGGAAGATTTGTTAGAATTGTCTGTGATCGATAGCGGCGCGTGCGATCGACAGTTAATTGCTGCCTTCAACGGCGGTTCCGAACCCGATATATTAGCGGTTTCTAGTTCCCATAGGTCGATCGTGCAAAATCTTTTAATTTGTCAGCGAGCAGTACGCTTAATGGGGGGAAACTTTTCTCTAGAAATGTTAGAAAACAATTTAATTGTGGCTCGTTTAGTGCTGCCCCTAGCCAATTCTTAAAATTCTGTACGGGCGAGTTCGCCCGTACTTATAGTTATTGTAGGGTGCGTCAGGGGAAAATTTTTTAGTCTTTAGTGGTCACATTCAGCCCTGACGCACCCTACTAACTAGGACTTGCTGAATAATCGATCGCAAACTAAGAACAGGAGCTCACAATATCTGAAATCTCAGTTAAATATAAGTTT
>NZ_JAUBVF010000111.1:0-7136 GCF_036705685.1 Microcoleus sp. AT3-A2 | reverse complement strand
TTTTAGTAGGCATTGACTTTTTATAAATATCCTCATATTATACTATACAATATGCGTTTTAGATGCTGAACAGCTTAGTGGCATCGCCCCTACCGATTCACAATTTATCAAGAATTATGCCAGCAAGTTTTCTGCCAAAATCGATCGCACAACTCACAGAATCTACCTCAATTGCCTTAGCCCAAAGCATTCAACAAGCAGCAATTACAACTCCCCTATCTTCTGGGCCAATTGCTACAACCTACGTGCGCCAAGGCAGTGGCAATACACCAATTTTGCTAATTCACGGCTTCGACAGTTCCTTGTTTGAATTCCGCCGCCTGTTGCCGCTGCTAGCTGCCGAAAATGAAACTTGGGCGGTTGATTTGTTGGGTTTCGGGTTTACAGAAAGAGCGGCAGGCTTGGCATTCAGCGCGAGGGCAATTGAAAGTCACCTTTACTATTTTTGGAAAACGATAATTTCGCAGCCTGTAATCTTAGTCGGTGCTTCAATGGGAGGTGCAGCAGCAATTGATTTCACTCTCAATTATCCAGAAGCTGTAAAACAATTAGTGTTAATAGATAGCGCAGGTTTTGCCATCAGTTCTAATAAGGGAAAGTTTTTAATTCCTCCTTTAGGGTATCTGGCAACTTCATTTTTACGCAATCCCAAAATTCGCCAGCGAATTAGCGTTAATGCTTATTTCGATAAAAATTTGGCTTCTCAAGACGCTCAAACTTGTGCTGCTTTACACTTGGAAATGCCCAACTGGAATCAAGCTTTAATTGCGTTTACCAAAAGCGGAGGTTACGGTGGTTTTGGGGAAAAATTATCGCAAATTCAGCAGCAGGCGCTGATTTTGTGGGGAAAACAAGACCGGATTTTGGGGACGGCGGATGCGGAAAAGTTTGCAAGGGCGATCGCAAATTCTCAACTAATTTGGATACCCGACTGCGGGCACGTTCCCCACTTAGAAAAGCCACAGATTACCGCGCAACATATTTTAGAATTCATCACAAAAAGCGGACTCACGCAAAAAAATTAAACCTAGGGTGCGCGGCGGCGCACCTTATATATAAGTTATATATATGTTTTCCCTTGGATATTTGGTATAGTTTGAGGTCAAATAGACAGGTTTCAAACTTTCGGCAAATACTTTTGTACGATCGTCCATCCTGTGATCAACACAGTCACAAATCCCCCAAACAAAGCCAAATTAGTGCCGATGTGGAGGGGGCGGGCCCAAGGATGTTTAGGGCCAATTTGCAGCCCGCTTCCAACAGAAACCAACACCAAAGCCACAACAGCTAACCCCGCCGGTAAATGAGCCGAGTGACCCAAATTGCCGTAGTATCCTAGCGTACCGACTACACCAATTCCCAGCAGTAAAATTACCAAAGTTGCCATCCCCGCACCAGTGGCTAAATGAAAGGGACGCAGCCATTTTGGGCGGGGTTGTTTGGTACTGCGAGTAGCAAACATCCACGTTCCAGTAACGGCCAGCAACAGGTAAGCCAACAGGGAAACACCCATTGACCAAGCCGCTATTTTCCACAACCACAAGAAAGAAGGCAGATTCATCGGTTGCATCCCTAATTAGGATTTTTCACAAAAGGTTTCTTTCCGATTTTACCTGGACTTGAAAGCAAAAATGAATTATTTTGAGAGAAAGTGCGATGTGCGATCGGACTATCCACAGATTGCATCAGTCTTACCTTGAAGTCAAACCCACTTTCTCCGATACTCAGCTTAATTTACGCTAGAGATTTGTGGCTCACCTTTTTAGGAGCCACCTTTCCATTCTAGCTGGCTGGTTTTGCTCTCCATGAAAGGCATTTTATAAAACCCTAATTTTTGTTCTAAGATTAACCGGAAAAAAGGCAGACCTTCAATCAAATATCTTTTCCACAACCTTCTCGGTTCACTTAACAGTCTGTACGCCCATTCTATGCCGACTTCGCTCATCCATTTGGGGGCTCTGGCTTTGCAACCAGCTTCAAAATCAATGGTTGCACCTACGGCTAAGAAAATTTTGACGTGTGTTAATTTGCTCCTGTATTTAACCAGCCACTTCTCTTGCTTGGGAGCTCCCACTCCTATCGCTAGAACAGTCGCTCCTGATTTATTGATCGCGTCAATTATTGTTTCACATTCTTCCTCATTTTTTTCAAAGCCAAAAGAAGGAGAAAGTGCTTCAACCACTATTTCTCTACCAATTTTTTGGTTGATTTTTTCCTGGGCTTTCCTAGCAATACCTTCAGCAGCTCCTAGCAAAAATATTTTAATCTTCTCGTTATCTTTGTGATACATATAAAATGCAGGGAACAAATCAGAACCAGAAATTTTTTCTTTGAGAGGAGTACCCAAAAACTTAGAGGCATACATCAATATTTGACTGTCGCAGACTCTATAAGTAGATGTATTGTAAGCTTCATAGAAGTCGCGGTCATACTGCAACTTAATCAAGTGGTCTACATTGGGTGTAAATACGACACCACCTTCGCCGTCGAGTTTTTCAAACAACTCTGTGATTGACAAGTTATCTATCGAGACATTCAATAAATTAACTGTTTTCATTTATGATGTCCTTCCTGCTTTATATTAAACTACAACTCAAACTATTATAACCCACAATTCAGTTTCGTGTTTTAACTACCTGGGTGCTTCCGTGAACATACTTTTCTCAGTATATCCTCCTACACCCTGCCTGTCTAGTGAGGATTTTTAAAGATTATGTAAAGAATCAGCTCGTTTTAGAAAAAGTGTATAAAGCCCATTTTTAAGCCTATAACTCGCAACACAGTTTCAAGAAAAAAGCCATCCAGTGCTAATACTTTAAGCATTGCAAATGAATGTAAAAAATAGTTTATGAAGTTAAAATTTTAACCTAGTGACAAATATCTCGCAACTTCCGAACTGGATTGCATCCAAAAGTGGTAGATTTTTGAGTTTGTGTCTCCAGGGAAGGCAATATAGTCTCAAGCTTGAAGTGAAGCAGCGATCGCATTCCTGAAAATTATCCTGATTTTTGGTGAACCAGCGACTGTCTTCTTGGTGGCGAACTGGTTTTCTTAGCCTTAAGACTTTCTGGAGCTTTTAAGACCAGACCAGATATTCCTCCAGCAATCAGCGCAAAAATCGGGTTAGTCATAGCATTCAAAACACAGTCAAACACGTACATACTTAAGGCTACTCCCAGGGTGGCAGCAGGGGCTACTTTGGGATTAGACCAGGTTCTGGCGGGATACTTGAAGCAAAAGACGATAACAGGAAGTAACAATGAAGAAAATAAACTAACTAAACCGACTGCACCGTTGATCCCAAATGCAATAATCCATAAGCTGTCGGTGACCGAGATATCATCACCCCACTCGTTATACACGCGGTTTCCGCCGGAATCTCCCCAGCCAAAAATAAATCTTTGCCGCGCCTTTTCCCCCAATATCTCTTCATTGTCAAATCTAAACTTCAAAGAGGCGGCTCGTTCTTCGCCAAATATTTGATTAATGAATGCAACCACGTCTTGGCTCGAAAATTGACCCGATGCAGCTATGTACAGATAAAACACTATATATCCAATTATCAAGAGCAAGGGCAAAGAGGTGCGAAAAAACTTGGCAGAGAATAATACGATCAACGCCATTCCAAATAAACTGTAAGCGCCAGTAGAACGGCACAGGAAAAAAGCGATAGTTAATATAATTGCTAAAGTCTTGATGTTACGGCCCCTAAACTTTTTGAGCGTCCCAGTTTGCCACAGCCAAACAGCAATTAAGGCGGCTGTCATCATCCACAGGCCCACCATCAAACCGTGCTGCATAAACACTACTGGTCTCCACCCCCCCAAACGCCTTGCTTGACCCCAGTCCTCAAAGGCATTGACGCCGTAAATCATTTGGTGCAGAATTGGGCCCCTAACTCCTTCAACTAAAGTAAAAGGAATGTAGGCTAACCCACCTGCAAAAATCCCGATCGCCAATTGTCGCAGCCCGTCTAAACTACCCACATACAAGCGTCCTAAAAAATAAGGCAGACCCCAAGTAACGATTTGGTTGATAGTCGGAGAAATCGGGCTGCCACCATTACTAACTTGTGAAATAATTGGACACAAACAGTAAATTACCATTGGCACGTCCAGCCAACCGGGCTTAAAAGAGGTGAGGCGCGCAGTATCGTAGATAAGAGTCCCCAGCAAAATCCCGTAGCAAGCGGCAGAGATTTTGGTATACGGTGGCAATGAGGGGATGGGATAAGAAGCTTGCGGTAAAAAAAGCCACGCTGCTACAAAACTTATAATTACCGCCCGCTGAGCCGGAAACCTCACAAACAGGTAAAAAACGACTGGAATAAAGCCGAACATAGCCAGTGGGATTAATGCAACCATAGGTTTTTTTGCAGTAAAATTGTAGAAAGACAACTCAAATTGCCCGATAAAAATTGTCGCTTAAACGATCGCCCAACCCCAATCTTTTAAATCAACCTCAATTTTACGTCTTGTTCGTTAATTGTGCCTGACGTTCCAAAGCAGTGTAGAGTGCCGCCTCGAAGAGATTAGTTGCATCCTCCCAAGTATAATTTATCACCGTTGCCAAAGCAGTCTCGGACATTGCGCGCCATTCGGCATCAGACAACTGACAAATCTGCTCGATCGCTTTTACCATATCCTCTGGGTCTTCTGGCTTGAAAAGTATGCCACCCCCGCCAGCAATTAGTTCCGGAGCCGCACGCACCGGCAGGAGTGCCGATGACTGGAGTCCCACAAGGCATAGCTTCTAAAATTAGCAAGCCGAAGCCTTCGGATCTGCTGGAAAACAGCCAAGCATCGCATTTGCTGTAAAATTCTTTTAGTTGGTCTTGAGTAGTGCCTTATTATACTCAGTGCCATCAGGCAGCAAAGTGGGAAGAAGACTATCGTGGCCAGAACTAAATGCAACTAAACGAAGGTTAGGAATTTGTTTAGCAGCTATAGACAAAGCTTTCAGGGCAATATCGCAGCCTTTCCAAGGAGTTGTAGTATAGTACATCGCGACTGTAGGAACTAATTGCTTGCCTCGCGGCTGCTTGGCTCGCGACTGGGGGTCGTAAAACTGTTTGGTGTCCACCGTAGGAGGGACGAGAGATACAGACAAATCGCCGTATTCATTATTCATTCCGAGCTATTTCTGCCAGCCACTGGGCCACAGCGATTTTGTGCATCAGCAGTCGCCAAGTTGCCTCTACTCAACCTTTTGGTACGTAGTCAAAAGCCTCATAATGTTGGAGAAAATATACTTTCCTTCCTTTGCTGGGAGAGAGTTTTGCCACCCACTCGGCAGTTTCCCACCAAGTAGCCATGACAATATCGGCATCAGGTACGTCAAGATCAGTAATTGGACGGTTGGTTTCGATAACTCGACTTTCGACATCCACTTTGTCAAAGTGAGACTTTTGTGTCTTGGGAGCGGACTCCCAACCCCTATCCCTCAGCAGCGATCACAATTGTTGGAGCAAAGTCGGTTGCGGCAGGGGCATAGAGAAGAACTCCACCAAACGATATTGAGTTTCTCCCCAGAATCCCGCGCCGAAAACGCCCGTAGCGCCGAATTTCAAATGGCAGCGCGGCACTTAGCATCCAACCAGAATTTTTTCCTCCACTTTTTCCTCCACATAGTAGGGAGAAAAGCAATCTATGTTAACCTCGCGGTTTTTAGATTTGTCTACAGCAACTTCCAATGCCGCTTCAAAATGATCCGTGGCATCTTCCCAAGTATAATTGTTTACCTTGGCATAGGCGGCTTCAGACATGGCTTGCCACTTGGAATTTGGCAACTGACAGATAGACTCTATGGCTTTTGCCATTTCTTGAGGATCTTCTGGTCTTACAAGTATGCCAGTACCGCCGCTCAAAATTTCAGGAGCAGCACCTGCTGGGGTACTGATGACGGGAGTGCGGCACGCCATCGCTTCGATAATTGGCAAGCCGAAGCCTTCTGAGCGGCTCGCCAGCAGCCATGCATCGCATTTGCTGTAATAGTCTTTGATTTTGTCTTGGTCGGGTTGAATTACATACTCGGCATTGGCCGGTAGGGGCAATTCCGAGGATGGGGCATCTACACCGAAGGCAACCAGACGCAAGTTGGGGATCTTTTCGGCTGCTAGGGAAAAAGCTTTGAGGGCGATGTCGGTTCCTTTCCAGTAGATTGTAGAGTACATTAGGCCAACTGTAGGAACCGATTGTTTGTTGCGAGGACAGGCGTAAAATTGTTTGGTGTCCACGCTAGGAGGAGCTAAGGAAACTTGGTCATCGCCATATTTAGTCCGAGCTAGCTCAACTAACCACTCAGAGATCGTAATTTTGTGCATTGGCAGCATCCAAGTTGCTTCTACTCTTCCTTGAGGTAGATAGTCAAAAATTTCGTGGTGCTGGATAAAATAAGCTTTTGCTCCTTTGCTAGGAGAGAGTTTTGCTACCCACTCGGCGGTTTCCCACCAGGTGGCAACTACTACGTCAGCGTCAGGTACATCTTTGTCTTCTACGGGGCGGTAGCGATCGGTAATTTTGTGTTCTACACCTAAGTTATCGAAAAATGAGGGTTCATTTTCAGGTGGGGAAATCCAACCCCCTCCCCGCAGCAGCGACTTGACTTGCTTGCGAATACTCGGCTGGGGAAGGGGTACAGAGATGACGAACACTGAGTGTCCTCGCTTTCTCAAAAGTTCTGCGAAAATAGATATTACTCGTATTCCACCAGTCAGAGACAGAGTAGGAAGAACAAAGGTGATTTTCATTTTTAACTCCCGCTGAAGACTTTAACTCGCTTTCGGCGCTGCTACCAGCGCTGATGTTAGAGCCGAAAAGGAAAGAGGGGCGGGTGAATATTCATTACCGCTTTCCTGGTGTTTACATAGAATCCAACCCATCGAACGACTGTTCGCAACACCCCAATATCTATCTGCCAAAACTTGAATGTCGTTGCATTGATAATAAGGATTGATGTGCTCGCAAAACAGTTCCTGGAGGGATAATTTTCAGGTCAGCTAAAGTTCCTCCTGAAGATAGATACCTCATCAAATAGGAGCTTTGTTCCCCACAAACACCAAGCTAGTACAGCTCGGCGTAAATACACAGACTATTAGGCCGCCAAGACTTTACCCTTATATGTCCACTTAAAAGGCT
>NZ_JAUBVF010000148.1:0-1929 GCF_036705685.1 Microcoleus sp. AT3-A2 | reverse complement strand
CACCTAAACGGGTCTCAGCTAACTATGTTATTCTACCATAAATATAGTCTGTGTACTTACGCCGAGCTGTACTAGCCTATTTACGTGAAATGTGTTAAACATTTTACCCAAGATTAGGAGCTTCCGTACTCCCGGACTTATCTTGTGAAATTTATCTTTTGCAGAGATACTCTGCTACTGTTAAAGTATCTAGCTATCTTAGCAATAGCAGACAGCGCCCCTCCACAATTGTTGAGAAAAATTTATGCCTGCGATCGCACAATCTCCCAATTTACCCATTTTACAAGAAATCAACTCAGGATTACCCAATATTTGCGGCTCCGAAGCAGAAATTAATGCCGCAGCCAATAGCAACGAACCAATCTTTCTACCTACCACAAATCTGCGCCTGGAAAACATTCAAGCCGGATTCGCCTGCGCCCTGCATATGCACCAACCCACAATTCCTGCCGGTGCAAACGGCGAACTGATCTGCAATCTCCAGCATATGTTTGAACATCCCAACCAAGGAGATAACCACAACGCCGCAGTCTTTGCTTGGTGCTATTCCCGCATGGGAGAATTCATCCCACAACTGATTGCTGAAGGCTGCAACCCGCGAATTATGCTCGACTATTCGGGCAACTTATTGTGGGGATTGCGCCAAATGGGACGCGACGATATCTTTGATAATCTCAAGCGGATTACCTGCGATCCTCAATATCAACCTCACGTAGAATGGCTGGGGACAATGTGGAGTCACGCCGTCATTCCCTCAACTCCCATCCCCGACATCAAACTCCAAATTCAAGCATGGCAACATCATTTTGCAGCCATTTTTGGCATAGATGCCCTCAAGCGCGTCAAAGGTTTTTCACCCCCAGAAATGCACTTTCCAAATCACCCTGATACACTTTACGAATACATCAAAGCTTTGAAAGAATGCGGCTATCGCTGGCTGATGGTGCAAGAACATTCTGTAGAAAATCCAGACGGTTCGGGATTGTCGCAAGACCAAAAATATATTCCCAACCGTTTAGTTGCCCGCAATTCTCGCGGCGAAACAATCAGTATTACTGCTTTGATTAAAACCCAAGGTTCTGACACGAAATTGGTTGGACAAATGCAGCCTTATTACGAAGCAAAAGGATGCAATAAACAGCACATTAGCAATGTCACAGTTCCTTCTTTAGTTACTCAAATTGCCGACGGCGAAAATGGCGGTGTGATGATGAATGAATTTCCCAGCGCCTTTGTCAAAGCTTGGCACGAAAACCGCGAACAAGGCGGGGGGAAATCCGGTGTTGTTGGTTTAAACGGCACTGAATATTTGGAGATAATTGAAGCGGCGGGGGTTAATCCTGATGATTATCCTGTTTGCCAGGGGGTTAACCAGCACAAAATCTGGCACCTAGTCGATCCAGATAGTGCGACGCCGGAAAAAGTGGAAAGTGCGATCGCCCAACTCAAGCAAACCGACCATAATTTTCACATGGATGGTGCTTCTTGGACTAACGATTTGAGTTGGGTGAAAGGCTACGAAAATGTCTTGGAACCGATGAATCTACTCAGCGCTGCATTTCACAAAAAATACGACCCGCTGGTGCAGCAAGATGCCGCCGTTACCAAGCAGTTTGAATACCAGCAAGCTTTGCTTTACAACTTGCTGCTACAAACAAGTTGTTTTCGCTATTGGGGACAGGGAACTTGGACTGATTACGCGCGCGAACTTTACAACCGTGGCGCTGCTTTAATGAAGTAGCAGAATTTATTGTAGGGTGCCCCGGAAACCAACTGTTTGAGCTTCCTCAAATATCAGCGTTGACGCACCCTACATCTAGAAAACCTTATTGATAAAGAGAGGACTAGAGTCCAATGGCACTGAAAAAGTGAGCAAAAAAAAATCTGTAAGGCAATATCTACATAGATAATTGCCTTACAAACCAAAAT
>NZ_JAUBVF010000110.1:0-7286 GCF_036705685.1 Microcoleus sp. AT3-A2 | reverse complement strand
AGTCGGGAGTCGGGAGTTGAACTATTTCATCCCCGGCGCTAAGTACATCAAATCCCCGGCGATGAATTCATGCTCTTGAATAAAAGCGACTTGCTTATCGAATTTCACTAACAGACCCGTGCGAGTAGGGTAAAAGTGAACTTTGATAATTTCACCTCTCACGCCGTGAAACTGACCGCCTAAATCCTTAACTACCACTCGATCGCCTACCTCAAGAATTTTTGGCTGATGGGTTTGTGACGGGTTTGTGACGGGTTTGTGACGGGTTTGTGACGGGTTTGTGACGGCTGGGATGTTTACAGGTGTTGGATTTGACGGATTTGACGGTTTTTCCTCACCCCCTACCTCACAAAATTCTTTTTTTGACGTGTCTGGGGAGATTTTTTTTGCTGTGTCATTAGAATTTTGAGAAAATCCAGCATATCCGTCAAATCCGACATCCGTAAGGCTTTCAACCGTCACCGACCCATCACAATCCATCACAAATCCATCACAAAATGGCTTTTTGGTGACGGGACAGGGGTAAATTTCGCCTGTAGGGTCTAGCCGACATCGAAGCCCTAAGCCCTCGATATAACTCCCGTCGCGGTCGCGGCCCTCCACGATGGCAACCTTCATTTGATTTTTGAGCAAGTCTCGTAAGTTGAGGGAGAACCTCTTCATCGGCACAGTGTTTTTGTGTCCGTTCTCTTGTTGGTATTTGCAGAAATTGGCGTACAACCAGCGACCGGCTTGCTCGATGTCGCCTAGTCCGACGTATCCTTTGGCATCAGGGCTGATAACGGCTTTTTCTTCCAACCATCCGGCTATCGGGTTGGTTTCGCACAGTTGCCTCCACTTCACTTGCGCTAGGGCTGGCACTTCCCGATCGGTGTGTTTAATGAGTCGTGTTACCTCTGAGGCCGGAATATCTAAAACTCGTTTCAAAAGACCGGGCAAGTATGGCTCAAATTCTTTGATCAAGTTGCGACCTTCGTACTCTGGAACGCGGGTATCAAGGGAAATAGTTAGCTTGCGTCGCTCTTGGCCGCTGGTTAAATCTCGACTCTCCGGCGCTTCATTAGCGCTCAAAATCACCATGCCTTTAAAGATGAAGTCGCGACACTGTTGAACGCCTTTCCGCTCGTAACGGATAGGGTCTTGTCCCGTCAGTTGCTTGAGGACGCTAACCTCACCCTGCCAGCGCTCAGAGTCGGGAAATAACGCCAAAACTTTACCGTAGAATTTGGCTGTTTCAAATTGGTTATTTTCCAGATGCTTGAGTTGGCTTGATACGGTATTATCACTTCCCGTTAAAAGCCGTGCCAGCGCCATAAGGGTAGACTTGCCAGTGCCCCCGCCACCGATCAGCTCAAGGTAGCGCTGTAAGTCTGCTCGACGGGTAACAATAGCCGAAAGAAAGGCCAGTAGCACTTCTGCGATAGTCTTGTCCCCTGTGATTTTGAACAAGAATTCCTCAATTGGTTTGCATCCGATTGCGTGACCGCTCCATTTATAAGGCAGTTGCCAATTAAATCGATAACCTGGTTTGTGCGGCAACAGTTGCTGTGTAGCACGGTCTAGAACGCCGTCCAGTAAAGGGATTAATTCTTCTTGTTCGTTCCAGTCGGTGACTTCTAAGTCAGATTGCAGGATGGTTGCGATCGAACTGACATAGCCAGCATTGAATCCCGGCAAATCTTTTGAGCGCAAGTGAGCATGAATCAATCCCCGCACAGTCTCAGGGGTTTCTATGTCCCACAGGCCCTCGTGTTTGGCGCTGTAGTGCCGCCAGAGTTGATACTCTGATTCCCACGCCAACTTATCTCGGTAAATTTCTGCTAGTTCCTCTGCGATAGCACTTGGCGGGGGTAATTCCTTTTTCCCCTTCTTGCCTTCGACCGTACCGCTATCAGATTCTTTCATCTGAGCCTCAAGAGCCTGGAGCCACTGGGGATAAGGTTGAGCTTCACTCATGATTTTGTGTACCATCTCCGGGCCGTGCTTAACTTTCACATCGTCAATTTTTAAGCCTAGCTCAGGATTCCACATTGCAATCAAAACGTTGCATCCACGTTTTTCTAAGGCTTTGACGAGTTTCTTGATCTCAAGCCGTACCTCTTTTTTAGTCAGTACGTCCATGTCAAACCGGACACGAATTGTCCGGCCCGGAACTGCAACCGCCGCTAAGTTTGGGACAATTTCACCTTTGCTTTGCCACATTGCAACACCGCAGAGCGCTAATGAAGGGAGTCCGCAAGTCATCCCCGCTCCTGACTTCTTCGTTCCTTCGTCAAGGTCAACAATGATAGACACGTCATCCAAAACCCGCTGCCAAAAATTTTTATCGGGGTGCGGTAGTGCGATCGCATCGTAGGGATGCCCCTTGTCAGATAAGTATTTTGTGGGCTTCTCTTTCTCTGGGAATTGAATGGCTATGTCGGGCTTGAATTGTCCGAAGGATTGAGGCTTCATTGTTGCGAGGTCTAACCCAGACGCGAACCAGCCTAGAGAATACTCGTCAGCATATACCGCCCATCCGATGCGGTGTGCTATTACTTTGCGGTCTCGCAGGTACTTGACTGCCCGACGTGCGATCGCCTCTGAGACACCGGAACCCTCGCACCATTCCACCATGTGCTTTTCCGAGAGTGAGTAAGTTTGAGTAGGTTTGACTACTTTTGTTAATTCAGAATCTTGACAAACTTCATCGGGATTAGGTAGAATTAATTCACTTGAAATGTGGATGTCGATCGAGTTAAAATTGTCGGACATAGATTTAGCTCGCTCTAAACGAGTTGAATTGTGGGAAATCAAAGAGCCGCTGATTCAGGTTCCAATTGAGTGCAGCGGTTTTTTGGTGTCTAGATTTTGGAAAATTTGAGCGTAATTGGAAAACCGCCCCGCTAGTTGACTAGGGGTGCGATTAGGCTGTCATTGCGAGCACAGCCACCTATTTCGGCGTCGGGTAATGGGACAAAAATCTTGGGAGGACTCTCGTAAGGTTTGACCTGAGATGGTTCTAGACCCTCGATAAAACTCCTGAACTCAGCCAAACTTCTAATTGAAGCTAGGAAGGTATCAGGGTTTTTATCGAAATAATCCTTAATAGAGCAAAATCTGGGTCTGCGAGCGCCAGGAAGGATAGCTCCTACTCGGCTATCTACATACCTGAAAGATTTATCTAGGCTCCGCTTATCGTTGAGGGCTGCAAGAAAAATTTCATTAGAAAGTCGCATGGCAAGTTTTACGAAAGCCGGGCGGTTCCATGAAAGCTCTCTCTGGCGCTCCCAAAAAAATGCCCAATATTCGTCTTGAGGACATTTGCCCCAAAATTGTTGTACCAGTGCTCTTTGCTCTATTAAGTCCATTGTTTGATTTTACCTGTTCGCTTGAAAACGGCTACATCGGTTCTTAACTTTGGCACCAAAATTGTCTCTCGCTTACTTCCTCAGTCTCTACGACTTCGACCTATTACATCGACGAGTGAGTTTCTGGAGGGAAACGCAGACAGCGCAAGGGTTTCAGTGATAGGGTGATTTTAGGGAAATAGAGGGAATTTAGCTTCCCCTCCGCTCTCGGAAGACTTCAATAATCCGCTACAACTTGCAGGCTCTGGAACACTTATCTAGAGAACGTCTTCAGCAAGGTTGCGTTACGTCGATGTTATACATCGACGAATTGTTTCTGAATATTTCTGAGCTGATTTTTACCCCCCCTCAAACTGACTCAACAGCGCTTGTAATTTTGCTTTGCCCTCTGCGAACTTCCTCCCCTTCATCTTGAGAATATTTTCGACAATCCATGTTTTAGTTTTGCCGACTTCCTGCGCTTCCTTGATTTCCGCATACAGTTTCCTAGCTAGTTCGGCGGTTTCATCGTTAGTCGTGGTAATTGCGGTTTCCGCTTCTTCCTCAGAGTCAGAGCTATAAAGGGTTTCCAATGTTTTCCGAGCTTCTTCCACGTCGGTAGCCGGAGTCGCTAAAATTGCCTCAGCTTCCTGCTGTCTTGACTGCTGACTTACATAGGTGGAAACGGCAATTTCATCAGCTACGTCAGCCTTAATCGCCCTGGTTTTCCATTCCTCAATCTCATTTTCCTCTGCCAATTTACGGGCGATGCTACCCGCACCCACGGCACAAGCCACAGCGCCACCAAGTGATAATCCCTGAATTGCCTTGTGCCAGCTAACTCTTTTATCAAGCCCAACCAACGGAACTAACCAGAGGGCAACAGCAGCGCCAGACAGTACAAACATTTTTAGCTGCATAAAAACACCCCCGCACCGATCGCGATCGAAGCCAAGCCGGCCAGTAAAAGCGCTTGTAGATTGGTGACTGAAATTTTGAGCCAGCCGCTAACAGAGAAATCTAGCAGCCAGCACAGACCCCACAAAATAAATGCTGCTGCTGCCAAAAAGGCGATCGCCCTCATAGCCATCGGATGCAAACTCGCTACCCATCCCAGAAGGGAGGAAGCGATGCACCCGGCGACAAAATAGTTTGCCAGATACATCGCTCGCATTACTCTTCCTCCTCTTCTTCAAGGGATATGAAGTGATCGAAATCTGCTTCAATCCGATGGACACGAACCGGCTCTAGACAGCCCGGTCGAAGTTCGGCAATCAGGCGGTTGTTCGGGAGAATTTCGATCACTCGCCAAATAGAGTCAGGATATTCGGTGCATGGCCGCACAAAATCCCATAGTTGATGATTTCTCATTAGTTCGCCCCTGCTGTCAGTTTGGTTTTAATCGCATCAATCCGAGTCCGTGCATCGGAATCTGCTTTGTCGATTCCCATGCCGAGCCGAGCATATCCTGATCGCATCCCGTGGAGTTTTTTAGCGAGGGAAGCGTTGCCGCGAACTTTCTTTAATTCGTTCTCCGCGACTGAGCCTTCGTATTTCCTATGGGCTTTGTGTACCACGGCATCGGCTTCCTCGATCTTCCCTAAGTCTTTGTAAACCCCTTTGGTGATTCGGGCCCCTTCGACTTTTTCCTTTTTCAAGTCCTTCACCGCGTCCGCTTGGTCGCGGGAAAAGTACATGGGATTAGGAACTACGGGAACCGATCGGATTGATCCAAAATTACCGGGATTTGTGGGAGTGATGACGGCGGCATCGGTTTGTGCCAATACCTTAGATTTATCAATGCTGTGGTTGCCGTCGTTTGTTGCTGAAAGTTTGCCAGCGTCGGATTTACCGCCGCCAAATAGTCGGAGTTGTAGACTCATTATTTTGTTGCTCCAATTTGAATTTGAATCTTGATCGAAGGGAAAAGATTTAGGGGATTAATCCGAGGCCACAAACAGAGAATCAGCACGGAAAGCCCCGCCGATGCGAGAGTGACTGCTATTAGTTGCCCAAAATCCACCCATTCCAGCAAATTAATCTGGCGGGGCGATTCCTGGTTAGCGACCGCTACCGTGTTGTAAGTGGTTTCAATTTTGCGATCGAACTCTAACCCGTGCGAGGTCAACAGTTTTTCCCACGTTGCCGTCGCTGTAAGTTTTCCGAAAGTTCGCGCTTGCTCGTTCGTGAGATTGCAATCGTATGCAAGCTGTTTGAGATGTTCGATTCGGCGGCGCGAGAGCATAGGCTTAGACATGATTGACAAGCCTCAAGTCAGAATCCAGCGTCAGTTCGCCGTCAGAATAGGGTTCAGGGAGAATACCGGGACAATTGCTGTGAGTCCACCTGACAAAATAAACCCAAGTATTAGAAACCGAGCAATAGCCATCAGGTTCTGGAATCCAGCGCATCCCTAGAATTTCACCAAAGTCCGTGGCAAACTCTGGAGCTTCATCATCATCTGACTCCCAGTCCTGGGCAACCAAATCACCAATCTTGAATTCTGGAGAGGGATAGAGAGAGCGAGGCTGAGACTTAGGCAACAGGCAAAGCGAAGTGAGCGACGCTACTTTTTGCAGGAAGTCGCGCCGAGCGAACGTAAATAATTGCGATCGCCCCTCCGGGCAATCGGCTGAATGTGGCATTATATTTAGGCTCCAAGCGTTGTCTTTGAACGTTTGTAGAAGTCGTAGTTAATCTGGTGTTGATCGCACCGGGTTAACCGCGCAGAGAACTTCTGTTACTTACGATCGCTCTTTCTCAGCCCCTTGTCAAGCCGGAATTGTAAAGTTTTCGCACGCCCTGGTGTTGAATTCTAGAATCTAAAATCTAGAAACTAAAACCTAAAACACTATATCTAGTAGCAATGCAGCTTCAATAGGTTATTCCACACCATATCTAGTGTCTTGAGGGAAGCCCCGAAGTTAACCGGGGCGGTAGCCTCCTAATTTCCTGGGATGTAGCTCAGGACTCCTCAATCATCCTCCAAAACTTCCTCCAGTTTCGAGAGCAAATTCTTAGGAGCTTTGGGAGATAACCAGGGCTTGATGAGACTTAGGATTTTAGGAGCTTTCTCTGTTGAGTCTCTGGCAGCGACCGATTTTTGTTTCAGGTCTGCCAGCTCCGATCGTAATTCTGCAATTATTGCGTCTCGGTCGGAGAGTTGCCCTTGAAGATTGGCGCACGTTTTGTCCCTCGCTTGAAGTTCTTCCTCTACATCAGCCCAGCGAGCTTTTTCTGTTTGAAGCTGCGATCGGAGTTCTCGCACTTCTTTTTCTAGCCTAGTCTTTATCTGGATGCTGGATTCTAGGAGTTTGGCTCTATCGGCTTTCACTTCCTCTAATTCTTGCCTGAGTGATGGTGAGATTGAATCACTCAGGCTCGGAGTTTTCCCGGCAATACCTCTACCGCAAGGGTTTCAGATGGTATGTTACTTAGTATGCTACCAGTGTTGTCAGGTATGTTACTAAGCAGCTTGTCTGGTATGTTACTAAGTTTAGAGGGTATGTTACTGCCAACTGATAGTGTGTTACCTTTTTCGATTACGGTAGCATAGGCCGCTGTACCAAAAAATTCAGCCAGTGCAGTATTAACACCAGCGCTAAACATAGTTCCCTTCTTGGATATCAAGCCTTTACTCTCGCAGAACGCAATCAGCGCTTGCTCGACTTCGGGTGCAAGATAAACGGCGATATGTTTCTTGTCAGTGGCCATAGTATGTTACTTGTTAAATTAAGTACAATACCAAGATAACATACTTTCCCAAAAGTAACATACTAATATTATTGACATTGGCACACAGATACACAAGAAGTGGCACACACTCCCGATGGTTGCACTTCGGCGAGAGAAAGTACAATTTCGGGAGTCGGGAGTCGGGAGTCGGGAGTCGGGAGTTGAACTATTTCATCCCCGGCGCTAAGTACATCAAATCCCCGGCGATGAATTCATGCTCTT